>DAOWML010000254.1 GCA_030643125.1 Bacteroidales bacterium | reverse complement strand
GGCTTTTATAGTCAATTAAGAATATTTAAAATATTCTTATTTTCAAGCCCTATTCGCAAATTACTTACTATACTACAAATTCCTATATATCAAAACATTAATAAAGTTAAAATCTTAATCAAGATAATATTTTGCTGATTATTAAATTATTAAAATATTTGCATTCCGAAAAGCGATAGATATTTTGAAATATCTGGCAATTTTTAAATAAAAAATTATTAGTTATCAAAAAATATTCGTAATATTGCGCTCTGTTAAAATCGAATACAAAATTTAAAAATAGAATATCAGGATGGATTTAATGAAAGTTGTTGAAAATGAATTCGCTGTAAAAAAGGAGTTTCCTGAATTTAAAGCTGGCGATACTGTTACTGTTCACTATAAAATTAAAGAGGGTAACAAAGAAAGAATCCAAAATTACAAAGGTGTAGTTCTTCAAAGAAAAAGTCCCGGACATAATGAAACTTTTACGGTAAGAAAAATTTCAGGAGGTATTGGTGTTGAAAGAATATTTCCGGTAAATTCTCCATTTATTGAAGAAATTGAAGTTAATAAACACGGTAGAGTTCGTAGAGCAAGAATTTTCTACCTACGTAGTTTAACCGGTAAGAAAGCAAGAATTAAAGAAAAGAGGTTCTAAATCTAATTTCTATCATATATAAAAAACCTTCCTCCCCATATCGGGAGGAAGGTTTTTTTATACATATTCTACTCTATTGCCCTTTTCTAATATTAGCTGCCTTTACTCTTGCCTTAGCTACAATACCATCAGCTTTTTTATCAGCTACACTTATTAAATTATTAGCTTTTTTCCTGGCTTCCTTTTTTAGTTCATCTGCAGCAGCTTCTGCAGCTATTTTTGCCAGCATTCCTTCTTTAGAAGCTTTTTTCACTAATGCATCGGCTTGTTTGTTTCCTTCAGCCAATGCTTTATTTGCAGCTACACGAGCTTCACGCTTTAGTTTAGCAGCTTCTTTTTCCGCATCATCAATTACTTTTTTAGCCTGAGCCTCTAATTCTTTTCGGGCTTCTTTTTCTAATTCCTCTTTTGCTTTTTTCTTTAATTCATCTTTTAAGCTTTGCTCTGCATCTCCTGAATCATCTTTGTAGTTTAAAGTAATTTTAGGATCGGTGGTTGTTCCAATAACTTTAGCTTTTACTTTTATATTTTCAGATACATCAATCTTCACTCCTTTCTTAGCAGCCTCATTAAGCAGGCTTTCTAAAGCATCATTTGCCGCTGTTCCAAAATATTTTCTAGGAACAGTTAAAACAAGGTTATAATCCAGAGTTTGATCAATACCATGCGATCCTCCAGCAAGCATATTAATGTCATCAACTTTTATATCAAACGGCTCGACTGTAATACGACCATTTTTAATTTTAAAACTAATATTTACATCTTCAAACTCATTGTTAAACTTGTCGCCTAATTTTAATAAATCAGCCAGTTTATCGAATGTTTTTGAATCTACAACCTGAATACTTTTTGATTGTACTCTGCCATAACCTCCAATTGTACTTAATATAGGACTCATTGTAGAATCAAGTAAGCTGGTATAATCAAATTTAATAGATACTTTTCCTTTACAATTCTTTAAAATTGGTGCTAATTTCTCGATCATACTGAAAGAATTAACAGCTGACTCAATCTCAATATTCTGAATATTTAATGCCATTGTAGTTGATGGCTTTTCAATATTCTGAGTATTATATTCCCCGTTTACACCCAACTTACCATCCAACAAATTCATATTTAAGTTATCCATAATTACCTTCTTATCTTTAACCAGGAATGTGCCTTTTAAATTTGTTATTTCCATGTTATCATAAAGAATTTTATCCAGGGTAGATATTAATCTAAAATCAATTCTATCAGGTACTTCAATTATACTCATTGCTGATGTTGTATCTGCAATAATCTCTTCGGTTTGTTGAGCTTCTGCAATAACACCTGCTTCAGTTTCAGTATCTGATTCTTCTGTCATAAATTCATTGGCATTAATGTTTGTGGATTTAAAATACATATCACCTTTTAGGATACCATCGCTTAATGCATAAGCAATATAATTCTCAATTTTACCATTTAACCAAAAATCGCTCTCTCCTATTTCGCATTTAAAAGATTTTAACTCCAGAAATTGCGGTGTAAAATTAAACGTAGTTTCAATAATCTTAACAGCAGCCGGTAAATCAGCACTTTCAAAAATAAAATCTTTTAATTGCAGTTGCCCGACAGCTTTAAAATCTTCATAATTTTCGTTTTCAATAGTCGACATATTACCCGCAATATCAATATCTGCAGTTATCTCTCCATCAAGGCTCATGTCTTCTAATGGCAATACATCTGTTAATGTATTTAAAATAATATGTGCATCAATAGAACCTTCAATATGCGGATCACTAAATGGAGTACGAATGTGCATGGCAATATCGAAAGGATTATCAGCCAGTTCAACATGGAATATATTTAAATCGACTTTCGTATTATCATCTACAACACCATCGTAAAATACAGCAAGATCTATATTTATATTTTCTACTGATTTTGGCAAATCAGGATATTGAAACATAGCATTTTCAACAAGCAGTCTGATATTAGCCGATGGCATTTGTGTTTCGTTATATGTTCCTTTTATATCACCGCTTAAAGCAAGATTTCCTGAAGTTTTTAGCTCTTCAAATCCTTCCATATAAATTGCAGGAACCATCGATAATAATGATTTAAAACTTGTTTTTTTAGTACCAAATTTAACATCTACATTAATATCTTCTTCAAGCATTTCAACTACACCTTCAAAACCTAATGCTATATCATTCAAGGAAAATAAATTATCCTTAAAAGTAAATATCATATTCTCCATGTCTGCACCAATGGTTGCATCAAAACCAAAGGAGGCGTTTTTCATGTATCTAATTCCGTCCATTTTAACATTAATGGCATCGATGGAAGTACTAATAAATATATCAGAATAATCTGTCCCTAAATCCCCTTTAACAAGAAAATTAAGATTCTCAATTGATGCTGTCATGTTTGATGTTTCATCATTATATTTAATTATGGCATCTTTTATTTGGAACTTTTGTAAATCAACACGATAATCCATTGTTTCAGTTGCTGTATCCACTTCAATTACTTTTTCTTCAATTGCTACTGTGTCCAGAATCTCTTCAACAGGTTTGGTAATATCCCAGTTAGCAGTACTGTCCTCCAGAACTTTACCATTAATAAATGGTTTATTCAGAACTATTCCTTTAACAACAACATTCTTTTTAATGACACTTACCAAATCAACCTGAACATTAAATGACTCGAAATATACCAAAGTATCACCTTCAAAATGATCTATACCTGTAACTAAAACTTCATGCAAACCCAAATTTAAATCAGGAAAAGACTTAAATAATGACAATTTAAAATCGGCAAATTCAACTTTTGCATTTACGTTGTTATTAATTTCTTCTTTAACTTTGGTTAACATCTCATCTTTAAAAAGCATTGGAATAAGTATTAATAAAATAATAATCAAACCTATAAGGATGAGAAAAATTCGAAAGAACCATTTAATTACCTTTTTCATGATATGGATTTTTATATTAGAATTAAAATATTATTCAAATTTACTAAATATTAATTTCAGAACTCCTGACCTATCATATTTTTTTTACTTCATAATTCATTATTCCCTGCCTGACCGGCAGGCAGGCTTGTTCGATATTCGATATTTTTTTATAATCATTCCCTTGCGTAAACTAACGGGTTAACCCGTTAGTTCATGTGTGTTTCATTTTATCGAAAATTTTAATGCGTTTGCCCTGAGATAGTTTATATGCATGGAAATAGCACTTACTATTTCCTTAGCTTTATGAATATTACTTTTTCCCGTTAAGGAAAATTAAAAAATAATTAATTGATGATTTTTTTTATATATTTGCACCGCAATTGGACCTGTAGCATAATGGATACCTGCCGGCAGGCAGGGTGCACCTGATTACAGTTAAAAAATATTATATTTGTAAATGTGATACTAAGT
>DAOWML010000232.1 GCA_030643125.1 Bacteroidales bacterium | reverse complement strand
ATCTGGCATTTTTCACATATAATGTCAAAATGTAAAATAGGCAAAAACTGTAATGTTGGACAGAATGTAGTTATATCTCCGGAAGTAATTCTCGGTAATAAGGTAAAAGTACAGAATAATGTTTCAATATATACCGGGGTAATTTGTGAAGATGAAGTTTTTTTAGGTCCTTCAATGGTTTTTACTAATGTGACTAATCCCAGAAGTGGTATTGTTCGAAAGGACAAGTATGAAAAAACTATAGTAAAGAAAGGTGCTTCCATTGGAGCTAATGCCACCATTGTTTGTGGAAATACCATTGGTGAATTTGCATTTATTGGTGCAGGAACAGTAGTGATAAAAGATGTAAAACCTTATGCATTAGTAGTTGGAAATCCGGGCAAGCATATTGGCTGGATGAGCGAATATGGTCATCGCTTAGATTTCAATAAAGATGGGATTGCTGTTTGTTCAGAAAGTAAAGAGGAGTATTTGTTAAAAGATGATCAAGTAGAAAAAGTTAAATAATCAATTATGTCAAAAGTTCTTATTACCGGTACTGCAGGGTTTATAGGGTTTCATTTATCCAATGCTTTAATCTCTAAAGGTTATGATGTTACTGGGTTAGATAATATTAACGATTATTATGATGTTAATTTAAAATATGGAAGGCTTAATGAATCAGGTATTACTGAGGAACTAATAGAGTATAATACATTATTAAGATCAGAAAAGTTTAATAATTATAAATTTATAAAGCTAAATCTTGAAGATCAGGATAATATTAATAGTTTATTCAAAAAGGATAAATTTGATTTAGTTGTAAATTTAGCAGCACAGGCCGGGGTGAGATATAGTTTAGAGAATCCTCATGCTTATATAAATAGCAATATTTTAGGCTTCACAAATATTTTAGAAGCTTGTAGGTATAATTCGATAAAACATCTGGTTTATGCCAGTAGCTCAAGTGTATATGGATTAAATACTAAAATGCCTTTTTCTACAAGTGATAATGTGGATCATCCAATAAGTTTATATGCAGCAAGTAAGAAATCGAACGAATTAATGGCTCATACTTATAGCTATTTGTATAATATGCCAACAACAGGCTTGAGATTTTTTACAGTTTATGGCCCTTGGGGAAGACCGGATATGGCATTATTCTTGTTTACTAAAGCAATTTTAGAAGGGAAGGCAATTGATGTTTATAATTTTGGTAATATGTTACGCGATTTTACTTATATTGATGATATAGTAGAAGGAGTTGTTAAAGTTTTAGAGAATCCACCTAAGAAGAAAGATGCAATTAGTAATACTTCAGTTTCAATCGCACCTTATAAGATATACAATATTGGGAATAGTACCCCTGTAAAACTGAATGATTTTATTGAAGCGATTGAAAAAGCTTTGAATAAAAAAGCAAAACGAAACTTAATGCCTATTCAGCCTGGGGATGTAGAAAGGACCTGGGCCGATGTTACTGATTTAATTGATGATTTAGGATACAAACCTGCAACAGATATTAATTACGGTGTTAATGAATTTATAAAATGGTATAAATCTTTCTATAAAACAGATTAAATAACATATAATAAATTGTCTGTTTTAATCATTTTATTGCTGGAGAATTAATACTTTTGTGCAAATTTTAAAAGATTAATAATGTCAAACAATTCTAAAAATTTTGCTTTAATTGGTGTTGCAGGTTATATAGCAGAAAGACATTTACGGGCAATTAAAGAAACAAACAATAAGTTGGTTGCTTCTTTAGATAAATTTGACTGTGTTGGAAAAATTGATAGTTACTTCCCTAATTCAGATTTCTTTACTGAATTCGAACGGTTCGATAGGCATATTGATAAGTTAAAAAGGGAAGGTACAAAGCTGGACTATGTTAGTATTTGTACTCCAAATTATTTACATGATTCTCATATTCGTTTTGCTTTAAGGCATGGCGCAGAAGCAATTTGCGAAAAACCTGTTGTTCTGAATCCATGGAATATTGACGCTCTACAAGAAATTGAAAAGGAAACAGGGAGAAAAGTAAACAATATTCTTCAGTTAAGACTGCATCCTTCAATAATTGAATTAAAGAATAGAATTGATAATGGGCCAAAGGATAAAATCTATGATGTCGATTTATCTTATATAACATCACGCGGGAACTGGTATTTTATCTCATGGAAAGGAGATTTGCAGAAATCGGGAGGTGTAGCAACAAATATTGGAGTACATTTTTATGATATGTTAACCTGGATTTTTGGTGATGTTGAAGAAAATATTGTACATATCTCAACTCAGTCAAAAGCTGCCGGGTATTTGAAATTGAAAAGAGCAAATGTTCGCTGGTTTTTAAGTGTGGATTATAATGATATTCCACTTGAAATAAAGGGTAATGGTCAGAGAACTTACAGGTCAATAACTGTAAATGGTAATGAAATAGAATTTAGTGGAGGTTTTTCTGATTTACATAATTTATCTTATCAGGAAATTCTAAAAGGAAATGGATTTGGATTAGAAGAGACAAAAAAATCTATAGAAACAGTTTATAAAATAAGAAATGCAACTCCTGTTGGATTAACAGGAGATTATCATCCATTTGCAAAGGTTTAAGGTATGTGGTGTGAGGCCTGCCTGCAGGCAGGTGTAGGGTTAAGGTATGAGGTATAGGGTATAAGGTGTTAGGTATAGGGTGTATGGCTTAAGGTTAAAGTTAAAGTAAAATCGTACGCCGCAGACCGCATACCACAAACCGTAAATCGCGTATCACGAACCACAAACCAATATAAAATATGGAAGATTTTAGAAAATTAAAAATTTGGCAGGAATCAATAGAATTATGCAAAGAAGTGTATGCAATAACTTCAAATGAAAAGTATTCGATATTTTAATATTGCAAAAGGTTCATGTGCGGAACTATTAACTCAACTTATAATTGCATATGAAATAAGTAATGGAATTTAGTAATTGCCACACTAGTTTGAAAAAAATAAATAATATAATTGATAAAGGTGTGAGGTATAGGGCGTATGGCTTAAGGTAAAGGGTATAAGGTTAAAGTAAAATCGTACGCTGCAGACCGCATACCGTAAACCATATACCGTAATCCGTAAACCGCATACCGTAATCCATAAACCGTAAAAAAATGTATAATAAATTAATAAACAAAGAAGCAAAATTAGCAGTAATAGGACTTGGTTATGTAGGATTGCCAATTGCGCTGGAGTTTGCAAAAAAGATTTCCGTAATAGGATTTGATATTAAGGAAGACCGGGTTGAAATGATGAATAATAAAATTGACCCAAGTAGAGAGTTAGCATCAGAATTATTCGATGGCTGTGACATCAGGTTTACAGCAAATATAGAAGATTTAAGGGAAGCTGATTTTTATATTATTGCAGTTCCAACTCCAATTGACGATCATAATTTACCGGATTTAACACCTGTTTTAAAGGCTTCTGAAACAGTTGGCAAAGTGCTTAAAGAAGGTGATTATGTTGTATATGAATCAACTGTTTATCCTGGAGCTACTGAAGAAGATTGTGTTCCTGTTCTGGAAAAAGAATCAGGATTAAAATATATTGAACAGTTCAAGGTAGGTTTTTCACCTGAAAGAATTAATCCGGGTGATAAAGTAAATACACTAACCACTATTGTAAAAGTTTCTTCGGGTTGCGATAAAGAATCAGCCGAAAATATTGCTAAAATTTACGAGTTGGTAATAAAGGCAGGTGTTCACCGGGCAAGCTCAATAAAGGTTGCTGAAGCTTCAAAAATTATTGAAAATACACAGCGTGATATTAATATTGCTTTTATGAATGAACTTTCAATCATATTCAATCGCATGAATATTAATACATTTGAGGTATTAGAAGCAGCAGGAACAAAATGGAATTTCTTGAAATTTTTCCCTGGCTTGGTAGGAGGTCATTGTATTGGTGTTGATCCGTATTATCTTACTCATAAAGCAAAACAATTAGGTTATCATGCCCAGATGATAAACTCCGGTCGTTTCATTAATGACTCAATGGGAGGATATGTTGCAAAGCAAATTGTGAAGAAATTAGTAGCTGCAGGTAAGCACATCCAGAACTCAAAGGTGTTAATTATGGGAATTACATTTAAAGAAGATGTGAGTGATATTCGTAATTCAAAAGTAGTTGATGTATATAGAGAATTACTCTCTTATGGAGTGAAGGTTGATGTAGTTGATCCTTATGCAGATACAAAAGAAGTAAAAGAAGAGTATCAGTTTGATTTGGTTAAAGAAGCTGGTAAGGATTATGATGTTGTTGTGGCAGCTATAAGCCACGATAAGTACAAGAATCTGGAAGAAGATTACTTTAAATCAATAACAACAGATAATGCATTATTTGTAGATATCAAAGGAGTATATAGAAATAAAATAAAAGAATTAAATTATTGGAGTTTGTAAAATAATCCATGAGTCT
>DAOWML010000127.1 GCA_030643125.1 Bacteroidales bacterium | reverse complement strand
ATATTTGAAAAGAATATTAGAGGAGTTATAATGTAGTATAGTTATTAAGCTAATTTAAAAAACAGATTTCCGAAGTTTTTAAAACTTCGGAAATCTTGTTAATTCTTATTAATTGACATTTTAAACGCACAAGACTTCCTTGCGGCAGTTAAAAATATACCTTGAACTATTTTGTCGAATATCGATCTTTATCTTCAAAGAAGTCCATTAATTGAGTAGCTTTTTTAAAGTTTGCAGAATGCTTAACTCCTGATGGAATGAAATAGCGGTCTCCGTTTTTGTATGTTTTAGTAACACCATCAATAGTAAGATCCATTTCTCCTTCAAAAACGACTCCCCATTGAGCACCATGCGAATGTTCTGCAACAACACCAATAGGTTCTATTGTAAAAAATACTATCTGATGATCTTTACCCTGAAATAATTTACCTTGTACTCCTTTAAATGGAATATCTGCATCCGGAAGGTTTTGTACCATCTCCGGATATATTGAATCTTTAAAATCTTTCATATCGAAAAAGTTTAATTATATAATTAAGTTATTCCGCACTCCTGATTATCGTCCAATGTCAATAAGATAAGCAAATATTTATTGGATTCCTGCGTTACTCGCTTCGCTCATGAGAAAAGTTCGCAGGAATGACTCGCATTGGGTGTTTTTATTTATAATTCTATCTTCCCCTATTTTAATCAACATACGGGTTAACCCGTATGTTAACTATAATTATTACCTTTTTGAATTATGCTCATAATTCTATCTTCCCCTCCTCTACCAATTTTAATTTTTTACTAATAAGAGCTATCAGTTTGCTTACAGCAGTCATTGCATTTGCAGTTTCAGGATTAATAGTTTTTTGCTGTAAACGAAGCATTAATAAGCCATACAAACCATTAAAACATGCCTCAATTTCATTTTCAACGGTTCCCTTTGATTTGTTCATCAATTCTGTAATACCTGTTTTTGCTTTATTATAAACTTCAATGTAGTCTAATTGATCAGGTGATTTTATCAATTGCAGATGCAATTCATATAAATCATTTATTGTATTTTGGATAAACTGCAAATGACCAGATTCTGTTTTATTTTCCTCTTTCATCAAATCAATTAGCCCTGCATACCAATCTGCAATTTCTTTTATAACAGAATCGGGTTGGTCAAATCTTTCAACAATATTTTTATTTATCTCGTCGATATTGAGATTATAAGCACGAATTAAATCTTCGATTTGCCACATATATAATATGTACTCAGCAATATTCTCTTGTTTTTTTTGTTTTGCAATTATCATAAACAATTAACTTTGGTTTAATTCTAAAACTGATATAAATACTTTTAATTATGTTTTAACAAACAATTGGAATAATGGAATATTGGAAACATGGAATTTAAATTTCCATTATTTCAAATATCCAACAATCCTGTTTATAAAATAAGTCATATCAAATTTAAAACATCGTATTAAATTTTTCTTTTTAAATCGTCAATTAACCTGCGTTCTTTTTTTGTTGGTCGACCAACTCTCTTATCACGTATCTCAAAACCTGTAAATCTTTTTATATCCAGTTTTAGTTTTTCCTCTTCAGGTGTAATATCTTCGACATAATCTGCTACAACTTTAGCAGACTGCCTTTTACCTAACAATCCTTTAACCTTGAACTGATATGTAACAGGAGGGCGTTTAATAAAAATAATTTCTCCAATTCTTAAAACACGAGAAGGTTTTACCTGAACATCATCAATTAGTATACGTCCTTTTTTGCAAGCTTCCGAAGCCTGACTTCTTGTTTTAAAAATCCGAACAGCCCATAGCCATTTATCTATACGCAAGTTTTCTTCGTGTTCCATAATAAAATGGCAATATAAAATTTAAAAATACTTATGAATGACTCAAATTTTAATTGCCTAAAATACTTGTTAAACATTTTAGGCATTTTAATTTATTTTAGCTCATTTTAAAATTTGTTATTAAACTCATTCATTGTATTGGCAACTCCAACAGTTCCAAAACTTTTAATTATTTCAATTGCCAAATCAATTTTATCAGGAAGTTTTTCTTTATTTTCATCAGTCCAGGAGCTTAAAACATAATGCGACTGTGCTCCTTTAGGATAATCATTTCCGATACCGAATCGTAATCGGGCATAGTTCTGATGCCCCAAAGCAAGGTTTATATCTTTTAATCCATTATGGCCTGCATCGGCTCCTTTGGGGCGTAATCTTAAAGCTCCAAAAGGTAAGGCAACATCATCAACTAAAACCAATAATTTTTCCGTATGAAGTTTTTCTTTTTGTAACCAGTAGTTTACAGCTTTACCACTCAGATTCATAAATGTGGTTGGCTTAATAAGGACAAAAGTTCTTCCCTTGTATTTATATTCAGCACGAAAAGCATAACGTCGGTCATGAAAAGAAATATTGGATGCATTAGCTAATGCATCCAATATTTTAAAACCAATATTATGTCGAGTATTTATATACTCACTTCCAATATTTCCTAAACCGACAATAAGGTATTTCAAACCAATTATCTGTTTAAATTATTTTAAATACTATTTAGCAGCTTCTTTTGCATGAGCAGCATCACCACTTTTTTCTGAAGCAGCAGCTTCTCCTTTAGCACCTTCTTCTCCTTCAGCTCCTTCTTCACCTTCAACTCCTTCTTCACCTTCTTCACCTTCTACTTCTTCAACTACTACAGCACGAGCAGTTTTAACAATTACTAAAACAGCGTTTTCAGGCTCTAGCAATTCAAGTCCATCAATTTTAAGGTCAGCAACCTTAATAGATTGTCCAATTGCCAAATCACTAATATCAACTTTTATTTCATCAGGTAAAGCACTTGCTAATCCGATAACTTTAACCTTTCTCATCTTTTGAACTAATCTGCCACCATTTAAAACACCTATTGCAGATCCTTCTAATATAACCGGCATTTTAATCCAAACAGGTACTTTTTCATCAACCTGGAAAAAATCTGCATGAATAATTTTATCACTTACCGGATGAAACTGAATATCTCGTAATACTGCTTGATATGTTTTACTATCAACATCAATATTTACAAGATATGCATTTGGTGTATAAACTATTTCTTTGAAAGAATTCTCATGAGTATGAAAATGAACATTTTTCCCGTTACCATACAGTACGCAAGGTATCTGTTCTTGTTTTCTTAAATTTTTAGAATTCGATTTTCCTACTGCTTCTCTTAAGCTAGCTTTTACTTCAACTGTTTTCATTTATTTTCTAATTATGTGCTACTCAGAATAATACTAAAATTTCAAAAGCTTCTTATTCCCCATCACACTTTTTTACAATATGCTTTAATATTTTGGTGTGCAAATATATATTATTAAACTATAAAATTCGAACTTATCGACTGATAATTATATACTTTATTAATTACATCAGCAAAAACATCTGCTATAGAAAGAACTTTTATTTTATCTGATATAGGTTTTATTGGTAATGAATCTGTAACAACAACTTCTGTTATTTTCGAATCATTAATCCTTTCGTATGCAGGGCCGGATAAAACTGCATGTGTAGCAATAACCCTAACACTTAAAGCTCCCTTCTCCATCATCATGTCAGCTGCTTTGGTAATAGTACCGGCTGTATCAATCATATCGTCAAGAATAACCACATTTTTACCTTCAACATCACCAATTACTGTAAGTTCACCGATAACATTTGCTTTTTTTCTTGATTTATGACAAATCACCATTGGTGTTTCTAAAAATTTCGAGTATGCATTTGCTCTTTTTGTTCCACCCATATCAGGAGCTGCAATAACCAAATTCTCAATATTTAAACTCTTAATATATGGTACAAATATAGATGATGCATAAAGATGGTCAACAGGCACATCAAAAAATCCCTGAATCTGGTCGGCATGTAAATCTAATGTCATTATGCGATCAACCCCGGCAGCAATAAGCAAATTAGCAACTAATTTAGCCCCAATTGAAACTCGTGGTTTATCTTTCCTGTCCTGACGTGCAAAACCAAAATATGGCATTACCGCCACAACTTTATATGCTGATGCCCGTTTCGCTGCATCAATCATAAACAAGAGCTCCATTAAATTATCTGCCGGAGGAAATGTAGATTGAATAATAAAAACATAGGACCCACGAACAGTTTCTTCGTAAGAAGTTTGGAATTCACCATCACTAAATTCAATAAATGCAGTACTACCTAATTCAATACCATACTCCTTTGCAATTTTTTCTGCAATATAACGAGATTTCGTTCCTGAAAAAAGCTTAATTGGAGGCTGAACACTCATTGTTTCTAATTTTCAATATTTATAATTCTTTTTGGATTCGCAAAGTTAAAAATATCATTCTATTTTTCATTGTCTTTGCGAGGAAATTTGCCGAATGGATTTAAAATTTTACCGTATCATTTATTCTACCAATATAATCAAGGATTTCCACCTTCCCTTTTTTTTGTTCGGCAGATGTCACAAATATATCAGGTAAGGTTTCCCACTCTTTCAACATTTCCTTTTTATAATTTTTAATATTTTTATTGATAGCAGAACTCGAAAGCTTGTCTGCTTTAGTAAAAACCATTGCAAAAGGAATTTGTTTTTCTCCTAGCCAACGCATAAAACCTAAATCGTTTTTTTGTGGTTCATGCCTTGAATCTAGCAAAACAAAAAGACACATCAGGTTTTCTCTGTTTAAGGCATACTCATTTATAAGCTTATTAAAATCTTTGCGCATTGATTTTGCTACTTTGGCATATCCATAACCAGGAAGGTCAACTAAGTACCAACTATCATTTATTATGAACTGATTTATTAATTGTGTTTTACCAGGGCTTCGCGAAGTTTTAGCAAGCTTTTTCTTTTCAAATAACATATTAATCAATGAAGATTTTCCCACATTTGATCTGCCAACAAATGCATGTTCCGGCACTTGTGTCTTTGGGCAATCTTTATAACTCACATAACTTGAAACAAACTCTGCTGATTTTATTTCCATTATAAATAATTTTTAAAGTCCAAATTACAAATGAAAGTCCCTATTTAAAAAAGACGGACAACATAGCTACAACACCAAAAACGATAATTAATATCCCTGCTATTTTATTTATCCACCATAACTGTTTTAAACGAAAGTGTTTTCTGAAAAAATCAATTAAAAAAGTAAGAGTTGACCACCATAATGTTGCGCCTAAAAATACACCTAAAACAATTAGAGAAGATTTTAAAGAACTGTCATTAGAAGTAACCATCCCAATACCTGCAAATGCTGCTATGAAGAGAAATACCGCTAAAGGATTTGACAAAGTGAGAAATAACACAGACAAATAATCTTCGATAAGTTTATTTTTTTTTCTTCTGTGTTTTCGAATTTGCTTTATTGGGTTTGTATTAAAGATTTTAGCTCCCAGTAATATTAAAATACCTCCACCTATCAATTGAATAAAAAACTGTTTTTCTTCAATAAAATTAATAATATATGTTAATCCTAAGGCTGCAACTAATGCAAAAAACATATCAACAGTTGCTGCTCCCATTCCTGATATTAAACCAGAATACCTTCCCTTATTTATTGTTCGTTGAATACATAAAACACCAACGGGTCCTAATGGTATCGAAGCTAAAAATCCAACAATAAGTCCTTTTATTAAAAATTCTACTCCCACGATAATTAATGCCTAAAATTTAAAATGTCTAAAATTTAAAATGCCTAAAATGTCTAAAGTTTTAATTTTAGTTCACTTTAAGTATTTAAATCCTAATATCCTGTATTTTTTACTAACAATTTGGGTTCCAACATTTCAAAAATGGAATATTTTACACCTTCTCTGCCAAAACCTGAATTTTTTATTCCGCCATAAGGCATATGGTCCACTCTAAAAGTAGGTACATCATTAACAATTACGCCTCCAACTTCCAGCTCATTATATGCCTGATTCATTTCATCAATTCCATTGGTAAAAACACCAGCCTGTAATCCATATTCTGAATCATTAACATTTTTAACAGCATCACTAAAGTTAGTGTATTTTTCGATTGTAACAACAGGTCCAAATACTTCCAGTGAGCAAACTTTCATTTCGTTTTTTGTATTTGTAATAATAGTTGGTTCAAAGTATGTCTCATTTCTTTTTCCACCAAACAAAACTTCAGCTCCATCTTTAACGGCCTCATTTACCCATTCCTCAACACGCAACGCATTCGCCTCATCAATCATAACAGATATATCAGTTGAGGGATCATCAGGTGCACCAAATTTTAATTTTTTTGTTCCTTTTATAAATTTGTCCACAAACTTTTCGAAAATACTTTCCTGAACATATATTCTTTGTACATGAATACAAACCTGTCCTGAATATGCAAAACCTCCAACTAAACACTTTTTAACAGCCAGATCAATATCGGCTTGATTTGAAACAATTACACCCGCATTACCACCTAACTCCAGTACAATTTTCTTTTTACCTGCATTTGCTTTCATTTTCCAACCAACAGCAGGCGATCCTGTAAATGAAAGCATTTGAATTCTATCATCTGTAACTAATTGATTTCCAGCTTCCCGATCCATAGGAAGAACTGAAAAAGCTCCTTTTGGCAAATCAGTATTATCAATTATTTTAGCCAGTTCTAATACAGACAAAGGCGTTGAACGTGCTGGTTTTACAATTATTGGGTTACCAGCAGCAATAGCCGGGGCAATTTTATGTACTGCCAGATTCAATGGAAAATTGAAAGGCGCAATTCCTGCAATTAATCCAACAGGGAAATATTTAACTAAACCTTCCTTCCCTTCCCCTGCAGGAGTCCAATCTATGGAAAAATATTCTTTAGGCAATCGTTTCGACTCTTCGGCTGCAACAGTAAAAACCTGTATTGCT
>DAOWML010000237.1 GCA_030643125.1 Bacteroidales bacterium | reverse complement strand
ATTTGATGTGTGCGACCTGTTTCCAGTTTACACTCGATAAGAGTTATATATCCAAGTTCTTCTAATACTTTATAATGTGTTACTGCATGTTTTCCCTGCGATCCATCAGGGAATACATGCATTACTTTCCTGTTTTTAATGTTTCTTCCAATATGTCCTGTAATTGTTCCTTCTTTTTCCTTGAATGTTCCCCAAACAAGCGCATAATATCTTCTTTCAGTTGTTTTATCGAAAAATTGTTTGGCAAGTTTATTTAATGCTTGTTCTGTTTTTGCAAGAACCAAAAGGCCTGTAGTGTTTTTATCAATTCGATGAACAAGTCCCGGGCGTTTATCGCCTGTGTTGTATAATGGAAGATCTTTAAGATGATACATCATAGCATTAACCAAGGTCCCCGAATAATGGCCATATGATGGATGTACCACCATTCCGGGTTCTTTATTGACAATAACTAACTGGTCATCTTCATAAACAATATTGAGAGGTATATTTTCCGGTATTAATTCAATTTCTCGTGGTGGGTAGGCCATTACAATTGAAATAATATCATTGGACTTTACTTTGTAATTCGATTTAACAGGCTTTTGGTTAACTAATATATTTTCAGCATCTGCTGCACTTTGAATTTTGCTTCTTGATGCATTCTCAATTCTGTTAACTAGAAATTTATCAATTCTTAAAGGTTTTTGGCCCGGGTCAACCTCAATTCTGTAATGTTCGAATAATTCTTGCTCTTCGTTTTCAATAAAGTCTTCTTCTTTCATTGTTTTAAAATTAGCGAACTATCATGAATTTTTTGGTAGTATTTGAACCTTTAGAATTTACTATTCGGATAAAATAAATGCCTGTGTTTAAGCTGGAAATATCTATTGAAGATTGTTGGCTTGTTTCATCTTTAAAAACTCTGCCATAGATATCGAAAATTGTATACCTGTAATTTTCAATAAATTGATCGTTAATATTAATATTCAGAATATCATTTGCCGGGTTTGGATAAATTGTATATTCTAAGGATTGATTTTTCGGTGGTGATATTGTGCCTGTAGAAACATTTATTTCATGCCCAAACATTGGTCTGATCATAATTGTGCCCTCAAATTGCGATTGCACCCAATTACCTGAAAAATTATAATATAGTTTATAGTTGTTTATCCTGTTAACATCAAATCCTACATTAAGCATTTCTGAAGTATTTTCCTTTTGCCAGCCTATGAAGAATGAGTTTTCAAGAATTAATATCGAATCCAGAACATAGGTAGTAAACTTATTTAGTTCATCTTCATTTTGTGGTTTTAGTCCTTCTTGCGTATAAATTATACTTCCCGGTTTACCATCTGTTTCTTTCCAAACATGAAATTTAAAAGTATACTGATTTGCATCATTTAAGGTTTGATTAAAAAAGATTTGTACTCCTCTTAAAGTGTCTTTCTTGTAAGTATTAAAACGCATTGCTACCATTGCTTTTTCAGTTCCTTCACCAATAATTCCATAACCATTTTCTGCAGTACCATCATCGTATGCATAATAGTTATAGAATTTTTGTAAAAAACGGGTTGTATCGTTCCAACGATATGGAGAAAGTTCAGGTGGTGTTTCTGTAACCAGATAACTCCTTATTTCAAAAAGTGCCGAGTCGGTTGAAGGATTATAAGGGAATATATAATCAATCCATCGTTTATAAGTCTCGAATGCAAATGGAGGAATGTCACCCCAAGTACCTCCTGTAAAAGAATATATTCCTGTTGCTCCTTTAATATCCTCAATTTCAAATTCTCTTTCACAATTCAGAGAATCGTTAAATAAATTTCTATAAGTAATAGATATAGAATCTTCCATCTCGTAGGCATTTGCTCTTGAGAAATGTGTCCATGGAAGAGCCTCATAAGTTTTTAAAAGGGAGCCAATGGGTTCAGAAAAAGCTACGTCTTTTATAATGGTATCATTTATGTTGCGGTCTTTATCTAGAATTACAAAATCTAAGTTCCAATGATCAGAGTTACTCGTTTTACTTTCAATATCATCGTTGCCCGATAAACTGGCATAATTTCTGAATCTAAATTGGAAACTGTTATTAAGATACTTATTTTCATTAACCGGAATAATAACTTGTTGAAATGATTGTTTTAAATCTGTTAATGTATCACCGTTAATAGTTTTTATCGTAGTATCTCCATATGTATATTTTTCAGTTAAAACAGAATCATTTTCGTTAAATATAACATGCCACATTTTATTCCATACAGAATCTATAGAATAGAACTCGAGTAATAAAGTATCTTTAGTATCGGGTGTATCACCTAATCCACCAGGTTGGTAATAGAAACTTAAAAATATTGTATTATCGCCCGGGTAATTAAGATTAATAGGTTTTGATGTGAGTGTATCTGCTCCAAAAGCAAAACTGCTTGCATTTGAATGGATTGCTCCGGTACCATCAATAGCATCTAGTGTAGCAACTCCAATACTTAATGGATTATATGCATAAGTTTGATTAATGAAAACATACTCGTCTTGCCATAATGAACTGTCGGCATAACCTATTGATTTTGCAAAATCATCGATAAAGGGCAACTCAACCGGTGACTTTTCCTGTGTCGCTTTGTTTTTGGATTTATTTAGATATAATTGTTTAATCTTAGGATTTACCTGTAATCCGGTTAAAGATTCTTGAGCTTTTAAGGAAAGTGATCCTAAAATCAAAAATATTGTAGCTATATAAAGTGTTAATTTTTTCAAGAATATGCTGTTATTCATTAATAATTACTGCATCCATTATATCCATATTTAATTCAGGATAAAGGATTGCGGAGTCAACGCTTAGCCATAAATCTATAGTAGAGCCTAATCTAATCATCTTACTCTCTTTGAATGACGGATACTGTCTCCATACTTTAGCCTCAGTTGAGTCTATACCATCTTCAATTGACTCATCATATATTATGGCTCCGGTATTGAGAGCTGATCTTAGAATTCTGTTTTTAGCTCTTTCTAAAGTATAATGATCAAGATTTGGAACTTGCGTTTTTTGATTACTCAGTCCCATACCCAGAACAAGATCGATTTTAGACCCTTTAGACACCATTGTTCCTTCTTCAATTTCTTCACTATTATATTTTTGTTTTAAAACATTATTAATAGCAATATCCGGTACGTGAATTAATCTTCCAATTTCGAGTCCTGCATTTTTAAGTACAGCTTCGGCCTGACGATGTGAAACGCCAACAATGTTTGGCATTTTAACTTTTTCAGGATTAAAAGCATTAAGCACTATAAATATTCGTCGATTCTTTTTTACTTTAAACCCTGCGATTGGATTTTGTTCTATTACAGTACCTTTAGGTCGGTTATTGTTAAAAACAGAATCAGAAACTTCAATACGTAATTTATTCTTTTTTGCTTTTCTATGCACTTCTTCTAAAGTTAAACCGGTAAAATCAGGAACAGATAAAGCCTGTCCGTGATGAGTATAAACTTTTAGAATTAAAAAAGTTAGAATCAACATTGCTGTTACAACTCCAATAGCATATAGCAAATGTTTTACAAATGTTTTACTGGTCAGGAATTTAAATAGGGTCATTATCGCGTATGCTTTTAAATCATCAATATAGTTAACGGTGAGACAAATATAAAATTATGTAAGCACAAACTAAAATTAATTGTTTGTAAAATGATTCTTTTAATATTCCCGAATGGTATTATATACAGTATCTCTTTCAACCGGCTTTTTCCCTGCAGTTTTAATCAATTCAATTAACTCTTTGGTAGTCATGGTTGGTTTTTGATCTTTTGCTCCGGCCATTGAATATATTTTTGTAGAATCATCTATTGTACCATCAATGTCATCAACTCCAAACGATAAGGAAATTTGAGATACATCTTTGCCGAGCATTGGCCAGTATGCTTTTATATGATCGAAATTGTCGAGATAAATTCTTGAAATAGCAAACATTTTTAAATCTTCGAGTATATTAACTTCCCCAATATAAGACAATGGGTTATTTGCTTTTTTAAATTTTAAAGGAATAAATGTATTGAATCCATTTGTTCGATCTTGTAAGTCTCTTAATTTATCGAGATGTTCAATTCTGTGTCGATTATTTTCTAAATGTCCATAAAGAATTGTTGCATTCGATGGTAATCCAATTTTATGAGCAGTTTCGTGTATTGTAAGCCATTGTTCTGCTGTTGATTTTTCATGACAAACCTGCTTTCTTATTTCCGGTTCAAAAATCTCAGCACCTCCACCCGGAATACTATCTAAACCATATTCTTTTAGTTTAAGAAGTCCTTCTTCAAGATTCATGTGAGCCTTTTTTATCATGAAATCTAATTCAACGGCTGTAAAAGCTTTCACGTGAAT
>DAOWML010000129.1 GCA_030643125.1 Bacteroidales bacterium | reverse complement strand
AATTGGCTTAATATCAAAAAAGGAAAAGAAATTAGAATCGATAGCCATAATGTTAATGGTTTTTCTATCTTCAGAATTATCGCCTTCTAAAATGTAAGGAAAATTATCGCATACTATACCAGCAGGCTCCTCCATTGCAGCACTTACTTGCAGTATTTCCGGATGTTTTAATGTTTGTTCTTTTAACGTTTCATATTTAGCAACAACATGCTCAGGATTGTTTGGTATTACAATAATATCGGCATTTTTTGCATTGGGATGCAGTTGATTTATATGATTAATCTGCTTTTGCAAAAACAGGGTTGAAGTAATTGCTATAATAGATAGCGAAAATTGTAATATGGAAAAAGTTTTGAATAGTCCTTTTTTTATGCGACGTGAAACTAAAGTATTTGTTTTCCGAAACAAAAAAGGCAAAACAGCAAATATTGTTGTTATTACAAAAAAGCTAATTGTTATTATGGCAATTTCCAGTTTTGAAATTAATGATATTGTTTTAAAATCGAATAAATGAAACGAATAATATAAAAATAAGTATCCTGTAATAAGTACGGCTGATATTAATACAAGAGTTTCTGTTAAAAATTCTTTTGCCAATGTAAAACGACTTGCTCCGTTTATGGTTTTTATAATATATCTTTTTTGCTCCGATAAAAATTGCACATAATTAAGGTTGATAAAATTAACAAGAGCAATAATTAGTATTATTAACACGCTACCGATTAGTAAGTACAAACTATTTACATTACCATTATGTTCCAATTCCCGCGATTTATGACTGTGCAAATGAATATCGGTAAGTGCTTGTAAATTGGCAATAGGACTATAATCGTACTCTGCATATTGTTTATCCCAATAAGACTGTATAGAATCTTGTACCTCTTGGCGTTTAATATTGGGAGGAAGTAATAAATAGGAATATGACCAGTTATCTCGATTTTTCAAATTAAAAGAACAAATAAAATCAGCTTTAAAATGTGAATTACCGGGAAAATCTTTAATTACGCCTTTTATAGTATAATCATCAGCAAGTTCTTCTTTTTGATGCAATATTTTTATTTGTTTGCCAATAACTTCATCAGTACCAAAATATTTTTTTGCAATACTTTGTGTAATTGCTACCTGACCAGGATTATTAAACAATGTTTCTTTATCACCGGTAATTAGCTCAAAATCAAAAATATTAAAAAATGTACTGTCAACACTAAATACTTTTTTAGAGTAAAACGAATGATCATCAATGCTAACTATTGCATTACGGAATGATGATATTCTTACATAATCCTCAATTTCGGGAAAAGTTTCTGCTAAATTCGGTAACCATCCGCTCCAAATTCGGGCATCAATCATTGAGCTTTTACCGGTATTTGAATTTATTGTAAGGCGCGAAATCCTGTCGGCTTTTGTATGAAATTTATCGTAGCTAAATTCGTTTCGCACATAAGAGTAAATCATTAATGTACACGCAAAAGCAACAGACAAGCCCAATACATTTAGTCCAAACCATTTTCGATTTTTATTTATCCTTCGTATTAGTATATTGATATTCATATTTTACTTATTTATATAATTATTCATATCTCAATGCCTCAACAGGATTAGATGTAGCTACTTTTACCGAGCGATAACTGACAGTTAGCAAAGCAATAAGTAAAGCTAATATTCCTGCTATTATAAAAGGCAGTATAGTAATATCAACACGATAAGCAAAACCTTGCAGCCATTTATTCATGGCGTACCATGCAATTGGCCACGAAATAATATTTGCTATAAGTGCCCATTTTATAAAATCTTTTGAAAGTGATATTACTATTACTGATACGGAAGCCCCCATAACTTTGCGAATACCAATTTCTTTGGTTTGGTTTATAGCCACGAATGTAATTAAAGAATATAATCCCAAACAAGATATAAATATTGCGAGTAAGCTAAAGCCCGTGAAAATTTTACTTAATCGTTGTTCAAAACCGTATTTCTGTTCAATTTTTTGGTCTAAAAAATGATATTCAAAAGGCAAATCCGGATTATATTCTTTCCAAACCGTTTTTATGTTTGATAATACTTTTTCAAAATTATTATCCGAAAACCTTATTAATATTGAACCGGCAGTATAATCTAATTGTCTGTAACGACTTTGTGGTAATTGTATAAATATTATTGGTTGCAGTTTATGATGCAGTGATTTAAAATGAGTATTATTTACAATTCCGATTATTTCGTCATCTCGACCCCATGTGTGGATTATCCTGCCAACAGGAGTTTGAATAACTGGAAAATTAACAGCAGCTCCATGTGATTGAATGCCTAAAAATTTAACAGCGGCTTCGTTAAGAATAAATGCAGTTTTATCGGAAGCTAAATCTTCAGAAAATAATCGCCCGGCTATTAATTTAATATTCATTGAACCAAAATAGCCAGGTGTTACTTGCATAAGTCTAAGGGTAATGTTTTGTTCTTTATGCTCATCCCATGTAACAAAACTACTGCTTAAAGTTTCGGTAGGGGGGCATTCTTTCATCGATACATTTGTAATATTAGTATATTTTAGTAATTGCTCTTTAGCGCTTTTAAATTTCTCTGACAAATCTCCTTTTGCAGGTATATATAAAACATTTTCCTTATCGAAACCCAGTTTTTTGTTTTGGATAAAAGATAGCTGATTGTTAACAATTATTGTACTGATAATTAGCAAAATTGATATTGAGAATTGAAAAACAACCAAAGCACTTCTTAATGATATGCCATATTTTTTATCTGTAAATTTATTTTTTAATATGCGTTCGGGAGAATATGTAGACAGATAAAAAGCAGGATAACTGCCACCTAATAATGCGGTTAAAATCACTATAATAAAAAAAGCAATATAAAACCCCGGATTAAGAAATAATTCTTTACCGGTAAAATAGTTAAAATAGGGTAATGCTATTTCCAGTATTAACAAAGATAACAAAGCTGCAATAAATGTTAAAATGGCAAATTCGCTCATAAATTGCTTAATCAGATTTTTTCTCCCTGAACCCAGAACCTTGCGAATACCAATTTCTTTGGAGCGTGAAATAGAATTTGCAGTTGAAATATTAACAAAATTAATGCAGGCAATTAAAAGAATACCCAAAGCAATTATTGAAAAAATATTAATATACTTTTTATCACTTGTTAAAGTATCGCTGTTTGTTATATCAGGATTAAGGTAAATATCTGATAAGGGTTGTAAAGTTACATTGACATGAAGATTTGGAATGACATTATGTTTATTGAGAAGGCTTCCAATTTTTCCGGCAATAGCGTATGGGTCGGCTTTGTCATTTATCATAATATAAGTCTCGTAAAGATAATTCGACCAACTATAACCCGATTTCCAGTATTTTTCTGAACTCATATGCGATTGTAAAATATCCATTTGCATCTGAGA
This sequence comes from Bacteroidales bacterium, assembly GCA_030643125.1. GTDB lineage: Bacteria > Bacteroidota > Bacteroidia > Bacteroidales > UBA12077 > UBA12077. The sequence continues at coordinate 3,366 of DAOWML010000129.1, read as the reverse complement.
GTTAGCAGGCATATTTTCAATCACGGCACTTACATTATATTCATTTCCAAAATTACTGATAAGTATTTTTCCTACAGGGTCTTCTTCTCCAAAATATTTCCTTGCTATTCTTCGGGAAATAACTATATCATTAATATTGGTAAAAGGTTTTTCGGAGTTACCTTTTATTATTTTAAATGAAAACATTTTAAAAAAATCATTATCGACCTGAAATACTTTATCCTCGTAAAAACCTTTTTCTTTATACTTAAAAGGAGCTCTGAAATTTTGGTTATTTCGGGTAACATATTTTACCTCCGGCATTTCACTTTTAATGGATTTTGAAAGTTTGCCTGGTGTAATTGCCATGGTTTCGTCTATACCGTCTTTCAATCCCTCTACTTTAACTAAAATCCTGTAAATTTGGTCTTTATTTTTATGAAAATCATCAAAACTAAGCTCATCTTTAACCCATAAGAATATTATAGCCGTACAAGCAAATCCTATAGCTAATCCGGTAATATTAATTATGGAAAATACTTTTTTTGCAAGTAGTTGCCTAAAGGCTATTTTTAAATAATTAATAAACATATTATTACTCCTTTTATGTTATAATACTTTATTTCTATAACTAATTGTGTAGCCATAACACATATTATACCATATAATATTACTTATTGATTGTGAGTCGTTTAAACGCTTGAAAGTATGAGGTAATTGTTCGCTTATGTGCAAAACCGTACGAAATCGAACAAGGTTAACTATTTAATAACTTACGTATATCCTAAAATAGTATGTCTAAGAAAACACCTTAGTGCTTGAAGTGGCAAATTAAAATCTATTCATTCACTTTATTAAAAAACTTTTTTGTTATCTGATAAATCGCATCATCAAATTCAATTAATAATTCCTTATATGCTTCAATTAATTTCTTTCCCTCCGGGGTAAGAACAGAACTTCCACCATGCTGTCCCCCACGACGCTTCTCTACAAGTAAAAACCCTAGTTTTTCTTCAGCATCTTTTATATTTCCCCAGGCTTTCCTATAACTAATACCCATTTTATCGGCGGCGGCCTTTAGCGATCCTAACTGATCAATACAATATATTAATTCAAATCTTCCATCACCTAAAATACTTTCTCCATCCGTGTTTTCCAACCACACTTTAAATTTCAGAAAAATATCAAAATATTTTGATCCTTTAGGTCCTGCCATGATATTAATGCTTTAAATTCTATATGCGAATATAAACATATCGCCATTAAACAAAAAAATACAATGATCAAATTTAACTCATTGTATTTTAAACATATTTTTCCTTAGAATTCCGCTTATTTATAAAGGCAACGATAAGAAGTATCTCCATTAACTTTTACCTTGAATTTTACATTTTTATCTACAATAAAAGTTTCGAATTCTTTATAATCTTTCCATTCTGTTTCGCCCGGTAGCTGAACTGCCATTACACCAGAAGTAACTGTCATATACTCAACTGTAGATGTTCCGAATTCGTACTCACCTTTGGCCATAACGCCAATTGTAGCAGGACCTTCAGTAGTTTCAAAAGCAATTGATTTTACTTTTCCGTCGAAATATTCATTTGTTTTAAACATAGTACGTTATTTTTTGTTATTAAAAAACAAAAATAAGGATTTTACTTATTGTTTTAACATGATTAAAATCTTGTTTTTTATTAAGTCGATATGTATATATTTGCATAACGCTTTATGAAAATAAAAAATGTTTAACAAATAAAAAAATATAAATAAAATGCAAAAGAGTTTATACTTTGCTCCTCCGGCTAAAAACGAACCGGTTTTAACTTACAAAAAAGGGTCGCCGGAGAGAGAAAATTTAATTAAAGCCATTGAATGGTCTCGCTCAAATGTTGTAGATATTCCTATGATTATCGATGGCAAAGAAGTTCGTACAGATAAAAAAATAGAAATACATCCGCCACATGATCATCAGCATTTGTTAGGGTATTACCATCGTGGAGATGAAACACACATAAAGGATGCAATTGATTCTGCACTGAACGCACGCGAAAAGTGGTCAAGTATGTCGTGGAAACAAAGAGCATCTATATTTTTACGTGCCGCAGGTATGATTTCAGGGCCATATCGTGCTCGAATTAATGCCGCTACTATGCTAGGACAATCGAAGTCGGCACACCAGGCAGAGATAGATGCTGCATGTGAACTAGCTGATTTTCTCAGATTTAATGTTCAGTATATGACCGAAATATTTAATGAACAACCTGACTCTGATGAGCTACGATGGAACAGAATGGAGCAGCGTGCACTGGAAGGATTTGTATTTGCATTAACTCCTTTCAATTTTACGGCAATTGCAGGAAACTTACCTTCGGCTCCGGCAATGATGGGTAATACAGTAGTTTGGAAACCTTCCAATACACAAATATATTCAGCACGAATTATTATGGAAATTTTTATGGAAGCCGGATTGCCTGATGGCGTAATTAATCTTGTTTTTGTTTCAGGCCCTGTTGCAGGAAAGATCATTTTCTCACATCCTTATTTTGCAGGAATCCATTTTACAGGTTCAACATCTGTTTTTCAGAATATATGGAAAGAAATAGGAAATAATATTTCATTATACAAATCATATCCCAGGGTTGTTGGTGAAACCGGTGGTAAAAACTTTGTATTAGCTCATGAATCGGCTAATGCAATTCAGGTTGCAACGGCTCTTACTCGTGGTGCTTTTGAATATCAGGGTCAGAAATGTTCGGCAGTTTCGCGTGCTTATATTCCGGATAATTTATGGGACGAAGTGCTTTGCGAAATTAAATGTGATATGGAAACCATGAAAATGGGGACTGTGGAAGATTTCTCGAATTTCGTAAATGCTGTTATTGATGAAGCTTCTTTTGACAAACTTTCAGGCTTTATTGATCGAGCAAAACAGGATAAGGAAGTGGAAATTATTCATGGTGGGAATTATGATAAATCGAAAGGATATTTTATTGAACCAACTATAATTATTACTAAAGATCCACATTATGTAACCATGGAAGAAGAATTGTTTGGACCGATACTTACCATTTATATCTACGATCACAATAAATTTGAAGAAACTGTTGAACTGGTTGATAAAACATCAATGTATGCTTTAACAGGATCAATTTTCTCAAAAGATCGTTATGTAATTGAGTATACCATGAAAAAGCTGGAGCATGCAGCAGGTAATTTCTATATTAACGATAAGCCAACAGGAGCAGTTGTTACCCAACAACCATTTGGTGGTGCCCGTGGATCGGGAACAAACGATAAAGCAGTTTCGAAACTAAATTTATTACGCTGGTTTTCACCACGTACTGTAAAAGAATGTTTCCTGCCCCCTACGAGTTATAAATATCCGTT
>DAOWML010000178.1 GCA_030643125.1 Bacteroidales bacterium | reverse complement strand
AGCAATTATTGAGTTAACATTGCCTGATAGATTGATATTAATTTGGTCATTATAAAAACTGTCAGTAAAAAGTTTAGGTGCATTAACATTCGGATCATCAATAGTTAATACAGAATTAAATCCTCCTATATTATTACTTTCGTTTATTGGATTTGCAGGATCTAAAATCCATTCTCCATCAATTACCAGTTGATAATGATATTTACCAGGTGCCAGTTTTAATTTATATTTCCAAATATTGTCTTCGAAAATAAAATTTTCGCCAGGTGTCCAGGAATTTATATTTCCGGCAACTTGTACCGATTTATATTGTTTCCCTTTTGGATCAAATTGAATTGTATATTCTACTTTTTTATCGAGCAATATTACAAGTGAATATGAATAACTATTTATCCAAATCGTTAGTTTTTCAATTGCTCTTGCATTTTCTGATGGGGAGATTTTTAACCATTTTTTATTTTCTGTCAGATCAGTAGTATAATTTGTTATAGTAACAGAATCTATTAAATCAGTTTTTTTGAAATAACCATCAAGAAATATATCAGTTCCTTCTTCACTTGCATAAACCGGTGATGCAAACTCATACATTTCTGAATTTTCAGGAATTTCAGTGTTATTCTTTATACAGCCTGTAAAAGCTATAACAACAGTTAAAGAAATCAGGATAGTTTTTTTCATTATTTTCTTAATTTAATTACAGTAAAATTCTATTGATTCTCTTTCTTTTATGTTGTATTCTACACCACGGATAAATACTTTGGCAGTTTCTCCGTTTTGATTCATGACAACAATTTTTTCTTTTGTAACTTCAATTTTTATATGGTTTTCCCTGTATTTTACTATAAACGAATATAATTTCCATTTTTCAGGGATGAATGGATTAAAATGTAATTCTTCATTTTTCAACCTCATGCCTCCAAAGCCTTCAACAATAGACAAGTACGTCCCAGCCATACTTGTGATATGCAAACCCTCATTAACTTCGTCGTTATAATCATCAATATCTAATCGCGCTGTGCGGAGATATAGATCGTAAGCTTTTTCTTTGTATCCTAACTTTGCTGCTAATATATTATGAATACAAGGGGATAATGATGATTCATGAACAGTTTTAGGCTCATAAAAATCGAAGTTTCGTTTTAAAGTATCTAAATCGTAATTTTCCTCGAACAAATAAATTCCTTGTAAAACATCTGCTTGTTTAATAAAACATGAACGTAATATTCTGTCCCACGACCATTTCTGATTTATTGGACGTTCTTTTGGATCAAGGTCTATAGCATTAATTAATTCCTTATCCATATAACCGTCTTGTTGCAAAAAGATTCCCAGCTCTTCATTTTCAGGAAGATATGCTTTGTCAAGAATATTTGTCCATATTCCAACTTCTTTTAGTTCATTAAAACTGATTTTTCCTTTAAGTTTTTTATATTTTTCAGGTGTAAGAGTTTGAATTTTAGTAATTGATTTAAGGGTGTAGTCTAAACACCATAAGGCAATAGTACTCGTGTACCAGTTATTATTTACATTATTTTCGTACTCGTTAGGGCCGGTTACTCCGAGCATTACATATTTATTTTTTTCTTGTGAGAAGTTAAAGCGTTGTGCCCAAAAACGGCTAATAGCAATTAAAACTTCCAGCCCGTAATCCTCTAAGTATGATTCATCGCCGGTGTATCTTGTATAATTATATATTGCATAAGCAATTGCACCATTGCGATGTATTTCTTCGAAAGTTATTTCCCACTCATTATGACATTCTTCGCCGTTCATTGTAACCATTGGGTATAATGCGGCACCATTGGTAAACCCCAATTTTTCTGCATTTTCAATTGCTTTGGGTAAATGTCTGTATCGATATAACAAAAGGTTTCGTGCAACTTTTTTATCTGATGTACGCAAATAAAATGGTAAACAATATGCTTCGGTATCCCAGTATGTACTACCGCCATATTTTTCGCCGGTAAATCCTTTTGGCCCGATATTTAATTTTTCATCGTCACCTGTATATGTCTGGTATAACTGAAAAATATTAAACCTGATTGCTTGTTGCGCAGCAACGTCACCTTCTATTACAATATCACTATCGGTCCATTTGTTTTTCCAGGCATTTGCATGTTCTGCAAAAAGTTTTTCAAATCCTTTTTCGTAAGATTTTTGTAAAACATTATGAGCTGCCATCATTAATGTTTCTTTATTATGATTTTCAGAATTTGTTATAGCAGCATATTTATAAACGGTAATAATATCATCCGGTTTAAGATCTAACTCAATACTCTGAGCAATATATTTCTTTTTTTGTTCTTCTTTTATATCATCATTTATTTCTGTTTTATTTTTTTCAATATTAAATTTCATGCTTGTGCAAACATGAAAATCCAGTTTTTTTGTTTTTGCAGTTATATAAGCTTCTCCCGGTTTACTTTCTATTGATAGTTCTTCCCAGAATTTTTCCTGGTAATTAGAGTCTTCATTAATAACATCTGCATCAATGTATGGTACGATAGTAATTTTATCATTAACATTTATACTTTTTATTTCATATTTAATACAGCCAAGCTCATTTTCTGTTATACTGATAAAACGCTTAGATGTAACTTCAATAATATTTTCATTGTCAAATTCTGCTGTAAATGATCGTTCAAGGTAACCTTCTTTCATGTTTAAAACACGGCGGAAATTTTCAACTTTCACTTTAGAAAGGTCTAATTCCTTTTTTCCTACAAAAATATTTATTCCAATCCAATTTGGAGCATTTAATACTTTAGCAAAATATTCAGGATAACCGTTTTTCCACCAGCCAACTTTGGTTTTGTCAGGATAATAAATTCCGGCAATATAGTTTCCTTGTAATGAATCACCGCTATATTTTTCTTCAAAGTTTGCTCTTTGTCCAATATGTCCGTTACCTAGCGAAAATATACTTTCAGAAGATCGTTGATTATCAGGATTAAATCCTTCTTCAATTATACACCAATCGTTATGTTTTAAATATTCGTTCATTTGAAGGGATTATTTATAATTTGAGATTTATTATTTAGTTAAATTTTCAATCATAAAAACATTGATATTGTTGAAATCAGGAATAACTTTGTCAGCACTTGAAAGGTTCTCATATTTGCCAACACCTATTGCCAGCATACCTGCTTTTTTTGCAGCCTCGATTCCGGCTGCTGCATCTTCAAAAACCAAACAATTTTCAGGATCAATATTTAATTCATTTGCAGCTTTTAAGAAAACTTCAGGATCGGGTTTTGAATTGGTAATTTTCAGGCCATCAATAACAGTATCAAAAAATCCATCAAAACCAATTCTTTCTAATATTGTGCAAGCATTTTTACTTGAAGATCCTATAGCAATTTTATAGTTTGTATTTTTAAGATCAATAAGGAAATTCTTAACTCCCGGGAGAATATCATTAGGAGTCATTTTTAATATATTCTCTCTATACCAGTTATTTTTTGTAGTAGCTAAACGGTTTTTTTCTTCAGCTGAACTAATCTCAATTCCTCCTATAGAAAGCAAAATTTCTAGTGATTCAAGTCTGCTAATTCCTTTTAATCTTTCGTTTTGTTCAGGAGTAAAATCAAATCCGTATTCATTGGCTAATCTTTTCCATGCCTGATAATGAAATATAGCAGTATCAACAATAACTCCATCTAGGTCGAAAATAATTGCTTTAATTTTTTGCATAACTAATCTCTATCTTTTACAAATACAACCAAAATTCCTGCTAAAATCATTGAAAAACCACCTAGTACCAATGCATAAATAGGTTGATTACTAAACAGCGATTTAACAAGGAATCCTAATATGCTTGCAGCTAAAATCTGTGGTATCACGATAAAGAAATTAAATATCCCCATATATACTCCCATTTTATGTGAAGGAAGGGATCCTGTTAAGATAGCATAAGGCATGGCAAGTATACTGGCCCATGCTAAACCAATTCCAACAAATGGTAATAATAACATGGTTGGATTATTAATCAAAAATATAGATGCTAAGCTTAAACCACCTATTATTAATGAAATTGAATGTGTAATTTTTCTATTGGTTAGTTTTGCCAATAAAATTAACAAGAAAGCAAAAAGAGCTGCAAAACCATTGTAAATCCCAAAACAAATACCTACCCAGTTTGCACCGTCATTATATAGTTCAGATGTTGGATCTGTTGTACCGTAAACATGACTGGTTACACCGGCTGTAGTGTAAATCCACATGGCGAAAAGTGCAAACCACGAAAAGAATTGAACAAGTGCCAGTTGTTTCATAGTTGATGGCATGGTGTTAAAATCTGAAATTACAGCAACAAAGCCATTCTTTATTTTGCCCGATTGTTTTAATAATCCTGATGTTAGCTCAAGTAAACCAAAAAGGCTTAACCCCAGAGATAATATATAAACTTGTTTATCTACATGAATCCAGTATAAAATAAAGGTAAGAATTAAACCTGCTAACAGAAATATAGTTCCAATTTTAAAATCACTTTTAGAGTTTTTAATATTCTTTAATTCTTCTTTTTTCATTTGCTCTTCCAGTTCTTTATCTGCAAATTCGGCTAATTCTTCCGGAGAGTATTCTTTAGTTGAAAAAACAGTCCATAGTACCGATACAAGAAAAACGCCACCTCCAATATAAAATGCCAATTTAACCGATAAAGGAATTTCTCCGGCCGGTGCAGTATTCGAAATACCAAGCCATTCAGTAAAAATATAAGGTAAGAATGAAGCAATAATGGCTCCTGTTCCAATAAAGAAACTTTGCATACTAAAACCTATGGTTCTTTGTTTTGATGGAAGCATATCGCCAACAAAAGCTCTGAACGGTTCCATTGATATATTAATAGATGCATCCATTATCCATAGCATTCCGGCAGCTATCCAAAGGGCAGGGGAGTTTGGCATTACAAACAATGCTATTGTGGCAAGTATGGCTCCTATTAAAAAGAATGGTCTTCTGCGTCCCAAGCGAGTCCATGTATTATCACTTAGATGTCCGATAATAGGTTGTACTATTAATCCTGTTATAGGGGCGGCAATCCATAAAATAGGAATGTCATCTATTTTTGCTCCTAATGTTTCGAATATTCTACTAACGTTGGCATTTTGAAGGGCAAATCCAAACTGAATTCCCAAAAAACCGAAACTCATGTTCCATATTTGCCAGAAACTCAATGATTTTTTCTCTTTTTTCATGGATTATATTTAATGAAAACTTAATGTTTTATTAATTATTTATATAATCTCAAATATAGTGAAAAAATATTTAAAAAGGTTGTATCTAGTTACAGAGCAGTGAATT
>DAOWML010000257.1 GCA_030643125.1 Bacteroidales bacterium | reverse complement strand
TTAATTTCTATTTTAATATTTTGGCCATTTAAGTTTAAAAACGAGACCAAAAAGATAATTACAAATAGAAGATTCTGCTTTTTCATTTATTTTAAACTTTGATCTAATAATCGTAAAAGTATCAATAAAAATCAATTTCTGTATCTTTGTTCCTCCAATTTAACACAGAATGAAAGAAAAGAAACAGCAATATATTCTCATTGAAAAAGCGCGCGAACACAATTTAAAAGATGTAAATCTAAAAATTCCTCATCACAAGATTACGTGTTTTACGGGTGTTTCAGGTTCAGGAAAATCTTCCTTAGTTTATGATATAATTTGTAAAGAAAGTCAACGAAGATATTTTGAATCCTTTTCGTCTTATGCCCGCCAGTTTTTGGGAAAAATGAACCGCCCTGAAGTTGAGCGTATCGAAGGTTTAATGCCTGCCATTTCTGTTGATCAAAAAACAGTAAGTCGAAATCCACGATCAACTGTTGGTACAATGAGTGAATTGTACGATTACCTAAGATTACTTTTTGCCCGTACAGGAGAAAAATCTAAACTGTTTTCAGAACTAAAATTAACCAGAAGTCTTTTTTCATTCAACAATCCTGAAGGAGCTTGTCCTTCTTGCAAAGGATTAGGAGTGGAAGATCGAATCGATCCTGAACTTTTAATAAAAGATCCAAATAAAAGCTTACGCGAGGGTGCTTTTAAAATTACAACACCATCAGGTTATACAATTTATTCGCAAGTTACAATCGATGTAATGAATCAGGTATGCCGGTCTGAAGGATTTAATGTTGAAATTCCCTGGAAGGATTTAACTGACGTACAAAAAAACATCATCCTGAATGGAAGTAACAAAATAAAAATTCCTTTTGGCAAACACACCTTAGAATCAAGAATGAAGTGGAGCGGAATAACAGCCAAGCCTCGCGAAGAAGGATATTATAAAGGAATTGTACCTATAATGGAAAACATCCTTCGAGTTGATCGGAATCCTAATATATTGCGTTTTGCAAAAACAGTAAAATGTAGTAATTGTAATGGAAGAAGATTAAATAAAAAAGCATTATCTGTTACTATAGATTACAAAAATATTATTGAGTATGCTGAAATGTCAATCTCTAAACTTAAAGAAGCATTTCAAAATATTCGATTTGAGAAAAATAAAAAAACTGTTACTGAATCAATTACTGAAAAGATAATTGAACGATGTCAAATCCTTGAAGATTTAGGTCTGGGATATTTAAGCTTAATGCGTGAATCAACAACGCTTTCAGGTGGCGAAGCACAACGAATAAGGTTGGCAACACAAGTAGGAACCGGATTACGTGGAATTCTTTACATACTGGACGAACCGTCCATAGGACTTCATCCCAGAGATAATAAAAGGATGATTAATATAATGAAAGAGTTACGCGATCAGGGAAATACTGTTTTGGTTGTTGAACATGACATGGAAACGATACTAAATGCTGATCAGGTTATTGATATTGGCCCTTATGCAGGAAAAGATGGAGGAATAATACTTTTCAATGAAAAAGTCACAAATATTAAAAAAACAGGAAATAAAGAAAGTGAAACATTAAAATATATATCAGAACAAGATTATAAAATTGAACTTAATAAAGTATTAAAAGATAAATGGTTAAAAATATCAGGGGCTCGTTTACATAATTTAAACGATATTGATATTAACTTTCGACTGCATGCATTAAATATTGTAACAGGAGTTTCGGGAGCAGGAAAATCAACATTGGTTTTTGATGTTCTGGGGAAACATTATGAAAATAAATTAGCCGGTAATTTTAATCAAAACCTAAATTGTAAAGAAATAATCTCCGATATTGGGATTCAAAAAATCATTAAAATTAATCAAACACCAATTGGCCGAACTCCAAGAAGTAATCCTGCAACTTACTCAAAACTATTTGATCATATCCGTAAATTATATGCCGATTTACCCGGCTCGAAAAACAACAAATGGAATCAGGGTCGTTTTTCTTTCAACACAAAAGGTGGGCGTTGTGAAACATGCGAAGGTGCCGGATATACTCAAACAGGAATGCACTTTTTAGCTAATGTTGAAACAATTTGTGAAATCTGCGAAGGCAAAAGATATGATAAAGAAACACTAAATATAAAATATAAAGACAAAAATATTTCTGAAGTACTGGAAATGGAAATTTCAGATGCTTGTGGGTTTTTTAAAGATGAACCTAAAATATATCATTATTTGGAAGTGATGAATAATTTAGGACTTGGATATTTATCTCTGGGGCAATCTGCTACCACATTATCAGGAGGTGAAGCTCAACGCCTAAAGTTAGCTGCCGAATTGGTAAAACCTTCTAAAAATCACACACTTTATATTTTTGATGAGCCAACTACCGGATTACATCCTTACGATGTATCAATCTTGCTTAATGCATTAAAAAATCTGACCAAAAAAAATCATACAGTAATTGTAATAGAGCACGATTTCGGAATCATAAAAAATGCGGATCATATTGTCGACTTAGGTCCTGAAGGAGGAGAATATGGCGGTAATGTGGTTTTCTCCGGAACATATGAAAATCTTCTAAAATGCAAAGATTCACATACGGCAAGAGCTTTAAGTGAAAAAAAATCTTATGAAGAAACTGAAGACAAAATTGATTTGCAAGAAATTATTGATGCTCCGATAACTTTGCATGGGGTTAATACTCATAATTTAAAAAATATTGATGTTGAAATTCCCAGGAATAAATTAACTGTGCTTACAGGAGTAAGTGGAAGTGGAAAATCATCATTGGCATTTGATACTTTATTTGCTGAAGGACAATTTCGGTTTACCGAAAGCTTTTCGACTTACGCACGTAGTTTAATTCAGCAAAAATCTAAACCAGACATTTTAGAAAGTAAGGGATTAACGCCAACTATTGCCATTGACAATAAATCTATTACAAAAAATCCGCGAGCCACAGTTGGAACAATTTCCGGATTATATGATTTATATCGGCTCTTATTCTCACGAATCTCCAAAAACGAAAAAGGCAAGTCATGTAATGTATTATCAAGTCATTTTTCTTTTAATCATCAGGCCGGTGCTTGTCCGGAATGCAAAGGATTAGGATTTCAACTTACTTGTGATCCGAATAAATTAATTACGTACCCCGAGCTGGCATTGAAAAGTGGTGCCATGAAAGGATCAAAACCCGGGCAATTTTATGGTGATCCGTTTGGGCAATATATGGCAATATTAGAAGAAGTGGGCAAAAATAAAAATATAAATTTTAATATGCCATGGAACAATTTAGATGAAACAGCCCAAAAAATAGCACTATTTGGAACAGGCGTTTATGAATATAATGTAGATTGGAAATATAAACGCAAAAACAGGGAGGGAACACATCATTTTAAAGGTAAATGGTTTGGTTTAGTTAATTATATTGATGATGAATATTACAGGAAACATGATAAACAAGGTGGAGAAAACGTGGCTGCTTTAATGAAAGAAATAAAATGTGCACATTGTAATGGAACCCGATTAAATTCTGAGGCTTTACAATATAAAATATCAGGAAAGAATATTGCAAAATTATCTGACTTAGAAGCAACAGAATCTATTAAATATTTCGAAAGTTTAAAGAATATACTTTCTGTAAATGAATATAAAATTGCTTCCGAGATTATTAAATCATGCATTTATAAATTAAATTCAATGGTCAAAATCGGCTTGGGATACATTAGCATAAACCGAGGCACAATGACACTTTCCAGTGGTGAAGGGCGAAGATTAAGACTGATTTCTCAATTAGGTGGTGAGTTGATCGGAATAACTTATGTTCTTGACGAACCAACAGTAGGACTGCATTCAAAAGACACACAAAACCTTATTACATTAATTAAACAACTTTCCGAAAAAAATACTGTTGTAACGGTCGAACATGACGAAGATGTAATTAAATCGGCCGACTATATTATAGAATTAGGCCCCGGAGCCGGAGAT
>DAOWML010000124.1 GCA_030643125.1 Bacteroidales bacterium | reverse complement strand
ACCTAAGTTAAAAGATTTTAAAAAAGTTTTTATAAATGCCAAAATTACAGAAAGAGAAGGTGATAATTTGCCATTTAATGAGGGGTGTTTGAGTATCCCCCTTATAAGAGAAGATGTACTTCGCCCTTCTAAAATAAGAATGGAATATTATGATGAAAATTTTCATTTTTACGATGAATGGTTTGACGGAATAGCTGCAAGAGTAATTCAGCATGAGTACGATCATACTGAAGGAATATTGTTTACCGATAAAGTTGCACCGATTAAAAGACGATTATTAAAAGGTAAATTACAGGCAATTACAAAAGGTAAATTTAAAGTTGATTATAAAGTAAAATTACCTAAATAAAATTAAAATAGATTTATTGAAAAGCCTTTTAACTGTTTATTGAAAGGCTTTTTTAATATTACATTCAAGTATTAAACTTTTCAAAATAAATAAAGTCTAAATTTTAATGTTTTGAACACATTGGGGTATTAAACGTTTTTAATATATAAATTTATTAACCTACTCTAAAATTAATTAAATTTTATAATAATGAGAACTTTACAGAATAGTCGATTTAACGTGCAAACTTTATTTGCGCAATTTTTTTTAGTTGTTTTTCTTTTTTCTTCAACTAATCTTTTTGCAAAAAAAGAACCTGCCCGTTCCGCAGGTGGGGAACCCAAGACAGAAGAGGATCCTATTAATTCAGGAATTTTAAGTGGATTAAAATTCAGAAGTTTAGGGCCGGCATATGCATCAGGTCGAATAGCCGATTTTGCTGTAAATCCAGAAAATCCATCTGAATTTTACGTAGCCGTTGCTTCTGGGAATATATGGAAAACAGTTAATAATGGAATTACCATAAAACCTGTTTTTGATAGTTATGGATCGTATTCTATTGGTGCTTTAGCAATGGACCCTAATAACTTTAATGTTGTGTGGGCAGGAACCGGTGAAAATAATCATCAACGTGCATTGGGGTATGGTGATGGAATATATAAATCTGTTGATGGAGGTGAGTCGTGGGAAAATATGGGATTGAAGGAATCAAGACATATTGGTATGATTGCCATTGACCCAATAAATTCTAATATAGTATATGTTGCGGCTGAAGGTTCAGCTTGGGGTGCAGGAGGAGAAAGAGGATTGTATAAGACAACAGATGGTGGAAAAACATGGAATAAAGTTTTATATATTAGTGAGAATACTGGTGTTAATAATGTTCTTGTAGATTCACGGGATTCAGATATTATTTATGTTACAACTGAACAACGTCGTCGTCATGTTCATACAAAAATTGGAGGCGGGCCGGAATCTGGTGTTCAAAAGTCTACAGATGGTGGAAAAACATGGAAAAAGATTGAATCAGGTTTACCCGATGTTCATAAGGGCGGAATGGGAATTGCAATTTCACCTGTTAATCCGGATTATTTATATTTAATAATTGAAGCTGCCGAAAATAAAGATGGTTTTTATCGTTCTGTAAATAGAGGAGAATCATGGGAGAAAATGAGCGATCATGCATCAAGTGGTCAGTATTATAATGAACTTTATTGTGATCCTGTTAATGTTGATAAAGTTTTTTCAGTTGAAACTTTTTCACAAGTAACTTATGATGGCGGAAAAACATGGAAACGTTTAAGTTTAAATGAGCGCCATGTTGATGATCATGCATTATGGATAGATCCAAAAAATACCGATCACTGGATGATTGGCGGAGATGGTGGAGTATATATTACTTACGATGATGGCGCAAATTATCGTTTTGTTTCCAACCTTCCTGTTACCCAGTTTTATCGTGTGGGAGTTGATAACGATTATCCTTTTTATAATGTTACAGGTGGTACGCAAGATAATAATAGCTGTGTTGGACCTTCAAGGACTACTAGCAAAGGAGGCATTACAAGTGATGATTGGACTGTTACCATCGGAGGAGATGGATTCTGGTCGCAAATAGACCCGAAAGATCCAAATATAATTTATAATGAATATCAATACGGAAACGTTTACAGATATGATAAGAAAAGTGGTGAAGATTTATACATTAAACCACAGCCTGCAAAAGGTGAATTAACTTACAAATGGAACTGGAATACACCGTTAATTATTAGTCCTCATAACAATACACGTTTATATATAGCCGCAAATGTTTTATTTAAAAGTGATGACAGAGGAAATACGTGGGAAGTTATTAGTGATGACTTAACTGCTGGTATTGATAGAAATACCTGGCCGGTAATGGGAAAATACTGGAGTGCTGATGCTGTTGTTAAAGATGTTTCAACATCTCTTTATGGTATGGTTGTTTCTCTTGTAGAATCTCCTGTTAAAGAAGGCTTAATTTATACAGGTACTGATGATGGAGTTATATCTGTTACAGAGGATGGAGGTCAGAATTGGAGAAAAATTACAACTTTCCCGGGAATTCCGGCTAATACTTATGTAAGTGATATTTATGCATCACGATACGATGAAAATATTGTATATGTATCTTTTGATAATAGAAAAAGAGATGATTTTAAACCTTATCTTTTAATGAGTAATGATAAAGGAAATACATGGAAAGCGATTACAACAGGATTTCCTGAGAATGGAACTGTTCATACAATTGAGCAAGATCATGTTGATAAGGATTTATTGTTTGCAGGAACTGAATTTGGAGTATTTTTTACATATAATGGTGGACAAAAGTGGGTTCAGTTAAAAGCCGGGTTACCTACCATTGCAGTCAGAGATATGGTAGTACAAACAAGAGAAAATGATCTTGACATAGCAACTTTTGGCAGGGGTTTTTATATTTTAGATGATTACACGCCTTTACGTGAAGTTAAACCTGCATTGATTGAAAAAGAAGCTCATCTGTTTGCAATTAAAGATGCATTATTATATGTACAAACAGGAAAGAAATACGGACAAGGATCTACTTATTTTACTTCACCAAATCCCGAATTCGGAGCAACTTTTACTTATTATTTAAAAGAGGTTCCAAAAACAGAAAAAGAAAAACGACAGGAACAAGAAAAAGAATTATTTAAAGAAGGTAAACGGATTCATCAACCTACATGGAAAGAATTAGAAGATGAGGGAAAGGAAATTGCTCCATACTTAATTTTTACCATAAAGGATGAAGATAGTTTTGTAATAAAAAAAATAAATAAGAAACCTTCAAAAGGAATTAATAGGATTACCTGGGATTTAAAATATTCAGGTACTTTTCCAACAAACTTATCTAAAGATAAATTTGATCCATTTAACGAAAGCAGGGGGTTTTGGCTGGTGATGCCTGGGAAATATTTAGTTTCTGTTTCTATGTACGAAAAAGGTGAAGTAAAAGAATTAATTGCTGACAAAGAATTTAATGTAAAAGCTCTTAAAAATACTACACTTCCTGCTTCGGACAGAAAAGCAATGGTTCAGTTTCAAAGAAATGTAGCTGAGATGACAAGAGTTATGGCTGGAGCTATTGATTTTAATGAAGAATTAATTAAAAAAGTTGATTACCTGAAACAAGCAATTGTTATAACCCCTGGAGCTAATCACGATTTATTGGTTGAGGCAGAAAGAATAGAAAATGAATTAGATGAAATATTATTTAACTTTGAAGGAAGTAAAGCTAAAGCTAGCGATGAAGAAATCCCTCCAAGGCAAGTTCCTTTAACAAATAGATTACAATATATTATTTGGGGACAATCAGGATCTACATCTGCAATAACAAGTACAAGTAATATGGCTTATGAAATTATTCAGGAAGAACTTCCTGCTTTAATCGAAAAGCTTAAGGTAATTGCTACGGTTGATATAAAGAATTTGGAAAATAAAATTGAAGAAGCCAAGGCTCCATGGACTCCTGGGAGGATTCCTGTATTGAACTAAATGAACAAAACTAAATCATAAGATGTTTTAAAACCAGGGATTGATTATTCCTGGTTTTTTTGTAAATTTGATGAACGTCATAATTTTGGTGATGAAGGTCTGGAATTATTTTTTTAAAGTGGAAACTATAGGATAACCTTAGCGTATATATGCTTAGTTATTATAAAAAAAGTAGTATTAAATTTTATTAAATTAAGACAGATGAAAAAGGTTGGAATATTATTAGTTGGATTGGTATTATTGGTAGTATTATGTGGTTCTTGCAAGTTTAATCAAAAATGCCCTGCTTATTCTGATAATACAGTTAAGATAGAACAAAACGTTTAAATTTTCTTTTATTATTTTTTTTTTATAGATTTGATCACAACATTTAAACTTGAGTAAACAATATACCATTATTAAAATAATAACTAAACCATTATGAAAAAGATTATTGTAGCAGTTTTATTCTCATTTTTTGTTCTTGCAATTTTAAGTTCTTGCAAAAGTAAGGATTGTCCAGCTTATGGACAGGTTGAGGTTGAGCAATCAGAAATTAACGGATAGTAAATACCAGAATTAGTAAATAATTACAGGAATATTGAGTAATTACTCATAATCTGTCTCAAAATTGTTACTTTTACTTTTGAGACAGTTTTTATTTTATGAACCTAAGATTCTTACTTTCAGTATTTTTATTTTCAATACTTACACTAAATGCATATTGTCAGGAAATATCTGAGGATATGCCAAAAATCTTTTATCGTAACGAGAAAACCTTGGGCCTCCAGCTAAACACTAATGGTTGGGGTATAGGATATCGCTATGGAGATAGAATTAATTATTTCGAAAAAAGAAATTACGAAGTTGATTTTTCGATAATAAAACATCCCAAAGAAATAAAGTCTTCATCTACTTTTTTTGCTTCTGAATCGTTTGTTTTTGGAAAATTAAATTATGTTTTCGATTTACGGGTAGGATATGGTAAGCAGAATGAAATGTTTAGCAAGAGAGATCCGGGAAGTGTGGCAATTCGATATTTTTATAGTACAGGCCTTTCGGTTGCATTTTTAAAACCCATTTATTACGAAATTCTTTATCCTGTAAATGACAGTGTTTATGGTATTCGTAAAGAAAAATTTAATCCTGATATTCATACATCTGGTGATATTAGTGGTAAATCATCCTTTTTTGATGGATTTGATGAAATTAAGTTAGTTCCCGGAGCTTATTTAAAGGCAGGGGTTAATTTCGAATTTAGTCAATCAGAAACACTTATACATGCACTTGAAGCTGGAATTATGCTTCAGGCTTATTTAAATAGTTTGGAAATAATGGCAGTTGATGATAACCAGCAATTTTATTTTACATTATTTGTAAGTTATCGTTTTGGCAAAATTATAAATGCCCAGGAAATATCAGATGAATATTTAAAGAAACGAAAGAAAAAACTAAAAATATTTAACTGATTGTAACAAAGCCTTTAGATTATTTTTTATTAATTATTTAGATTAATTCTTTTTAATTTCTTGATGAAATCCTTTTTAATATATAATTTTGAAGTTAAATAAATTTTCACTCAAAAAACTAAGATAATGTCAAAAATAAAAGTTGCTATTAACGGTTTTGGAAGAATAGGCCGTAATGTATTTAAAATTGTTCTTGAACGGGATGATGTTGAAATAGTTGGAATTAACGATTTAACTGACACAAGAACACTTGCTCATTTGTTAAAATATGATTCCACCCAGGGAAAGTTCAATGGTGATATTTCATTTGATAATGATGGAATTATCGTAAACGGTACAAAAATTAAAGTAAGTGCCGAAAGAAGCCCAATAAATATATCTTGGGGAGAAACTCCTGATGTTGTGGTTGAATCAACGGGTATTTTCAGAAATAAAGAAAGTGAAAAAGGTGGTTATGGCGATCATTTAAAGAATGGGGCGAAGAAAGTATTACTTACAGTTCCTGCAAAGGATCAGATTGATAATATGATTGTACTTGGTGTTAATACCGAAGATCTTAAATCAGAAGACCAATGTGTTTCTAACGCATCTTGTACAACAAACTGTTTAGCACCTGTTGTTAAAGTTTTAAATGATAAATTTGGTGTTGAAAATGGTTTGATGACAACAATACATTCGTATACTAACGATCAAATGATTCTTGATGCTCCTCATTCCGACCTTCGTCGTGCAAGGTCAGCAGCAGTTTCCCAAATTCCAACTACAACTGGAGCGGCATCGGCTGTAGGCAAAATTATACCCGAATTAAAAGGTAAACTTGATGGAATGGCTGTTCGTGTACCAACAGCTACAGGTTCAATGATTGATTTGGTAGCAAATTTAAAAAGGGAAGTTACTATTGAAGAGGTTAATGCTGCAATGAAAGAAGCTGCTGAAGGTGCAATGAAAGGTATTTTAGAATATACTGAAGATCCAATTGTATCTGTAGATATTATTCATAACCCACATTCATCAATTTTTGATGCATTAAGTACAATGGTTATCGGAAAAACTGTTAAAGTTATTTCGTGGTACGATAATGAATGGGGATATTCTTGCCGGGTTGTTGATTTAATTGAGAAACTATTTTAATAGTAAAAAATATAATTAAAAAAGCCTGAAACATTAATTGTTTCAGGTTTTTTTATAATAATAAAGTTTTTGAGCTAATAAATTTCAATTAATTTAAAAGGTACATCAATAATAGCTTGATAATGCTTGCCTAACTCCAAAACAGCTTCGTCATCTTCTTCGTAATACCAGCTTATTTTACAGTTGTGTCCCTTTGCTTTATATTCTTGAAATAACTGAAAAAAATCTAAAATAAATTTTGATGAGCCGCTGTTAATATATTCAAGTTGTATATTTACAAGAGTTTCATTTTGAGGATCTTTAAAATAGTTGTTTACCCAATCAAACAAAGTATTATAAAATTCCTCTGGGTTTTCAGGAATCGATCTGCCAATTACTTTTAAAATTCCGCCTTGGGCATCGAAATTAACATATGGAGTTTTAACTGTTTTTTCAATAACCAATTCATTCATAATTATAAAATATTATTCGTAACGTAATGAAACAATAGGATCAAGTTTCGAAGCTTTAATCGCAGGAAACAATCCAGATGTCAAGCCGACTATGAAACATAGAACTACTCCTCCCAGTATCCAAAGCCATGGAATAATAAATATTCCACCAGTT
>DAOWML010000064.1 GCA_030643125.1 Bacteroidales bacterium | reverse complement strand
GTGTCAATTATACAATATTTAAGAATTTGTTATTTTGAGTATTGATTATTATTTGATACTTGTTAATTGTATTTTGGTGTTTAAAAAACAAATTTCATTTTAAAACCAAACTTATGAATTTCCAAAACATATTGGTTTAGTTATTGTTTTTTTATGGTTCTTACTGATTCGGATTTAGTTTTTCGTGCCTGAACAAATTCAACAGCCTTTTTTCGGATCAGTTCCGATTCTTTTTTGCCAAATCCCAGTGAAGTCATAATCAGACTATCTAATTGTTTACGATCTTTAAAATTCATTTCTATGAAGATAGATTTCTGTTCCCTGCTATTCATGGATTTCATAATATCTTTCAATTCCTTTGCTTTTTTAATTAAGTATTTCGGGTGTGGAATCAAGGTATCTTGCACTATATTTACATCTACATCGCTCAAAGTTTGGCTGCCGGTTAACTGTCTTGAGAAAAGATCAATAAAATATCTGAAAATAGTACTATTTAAAATGGCAAATAAAATATCCGAGTAAGCTTGATATTCAGGCTTAATACAAATGTTATAACTTACTTTATCGCAATAAACTTTGGTTTTGCGATTGTCTATAAGTCTGAACCTCTCACCTATTTTTGATGGAATTATAAAATCACCAATAACAATTTTCTTTGCCAAATTGAACCAATCTGACTCCCCGTTTTTTGATATTCGACCTGCACAAGTGGCTCGTTTATTGATCTTATATTTTGAAGATTCCCCAATATTTATATAGCTGTAAAGCTCTGAATTTGATTCTTTTAGTTCGGTTTTGTTGCTTTTTATATCTAAAACAGAATATTTAAGTTCTTTTGTTTTAATTGTAAGTTTTTGAACTTCACGCTGACTTTTAAGTAAAGGTTTCAGATATTTTCTTTCAATGATATGATGTTGTTTATCTAACTTAGAATAATACCAGCCGTGTATTTTCCATATTTTCTGATGGTTTTCTTTTTGATGCTTAAATCTTGAAGTGTATGATTTGTCATCCAGTTCCAGTGCTTTTTGAGTTTCGTCGGTGAGGTAAAAAAAATCGTTAGCGCCGGTTTTAATTCCATATTTTACTTCACAAATTTCATTAAGCATAACCATCTTATTTGCTGATTTGCTAATTATCTTGTTATAAATTTCCGGTGTTCTAAGGAACTTTGTGCCCCAATGACCATTTTGGTATATCCCTTTAACTGTACTTTGTATTTCAAGCTCTTTTTGATTTATGCTGCTAATAAAATAGTTATTGGTTTTGTAATTACCCTGCGTTTTTTCAATACTTTGAACAAAATCATTAAGTTTATCGAACCTGTCTTTATGGTTGATTAGTCCAATTATATAGCTGTAATCTTCATAAATACGGACGAATTTTACATTATTCTTTTCCCTTTCCTTTTTATTGCTGCATTTTTCGATAATTAGTAGTACCGTATTTACCGAAGCTGTTTTAAAACTACGACAATTCTGAGAATCAATTATTGCTATGATTTTAAAATTATCCAATAAGAATTTTTGTAAATCTTTTCCATACGAAACATCCAACCAACTACTGGCAATTACATAGCCTAATCTTCCGCTTTCTTTTAGGAAGGATGCTGTATGCATCAAATAATATACATAAAGATCGCTTTGCTTATTAAGGTTTTTAATTCCGAATTCATGCCTGGCCAATTCGTTCCATTTCTTTTTATCTTTTATTAGCTCCTGCCTTATATATGGTGGATTTCCGATACAGGCATCAAATTCGGGAAGTTTTAGTTTAAATGATTTTGTTAAATCAGAAAAGTTTTTATTTATGATTTTAGGATTTTGAGTACTAAGCTTCAAATCCAAAATATCCAGGTTGATTTTTGCTAAAAACACAGGGAATGAGGCTATATCGATACCCCAAATTTTTTCCAAAAGCTCACTATGGCTTAATTCGGGATGATGATATTTTAGAAATGTATAAGCCCGAACCAGAAATGCCCCGGCTCCGCATGCAGTATCTATAATGTATTGGGTGTTTTTATTAATGCAAAAAGTATTTACTATATCTACTTCATCGGTATTTGTAAAATGCTGACCCTTGTCGGTTTTTTCATGCTTATTAAAGAGTGTATTATAGATAGAACCAAAAATATCAGCATTTAAATTACTCAAATTTATTTGTTCAATCTCTTTGATATTCCTCTTTAAAACAGGAATATATTCTTGTGTAAATGTGAATTTGTCGAAAACATCAGGCTCAAATATGTATTCATAACCAAATTTTAATACATCATCAAATTTCTCTCTAATTGAGTTTACAATATTATTTTTATTGTCAGGGAGCTTAAGTGGCTTTAGTCTAAGGAGTTTGACTTCCTTGTGAAGTGAAAGGTAAACTGTAATTTTCAGGTAAAATAAAAAGCCGGCAAGTAAACAAATATTCTGAATATCAACAGCACTAACTGTTGTGTTAATTTTAAAAATGTCAAGTTTTTTTACTTGTTCTTTAATTTGCTTTAGCAGATTTGGATCGTTTTTTATGGCCTCTTTCAACTCATCAGCCATATACCCTGAAGCATCTTCAATAAAAGTTGATAATTTATGGATATATATTTTATCTATGGATTTGTTTTGGTCTTCTATAATTATTGTAGCAAAACTTGTCACTTCCCTATTTACTTTCTTGTTAATGGTTAAAACCCTATAATTTCATTACAGCTACGTTAGTTTCTATAAATTTCAATTAAAATCACAATCTACAATAAGCAAATTCCAAACCCGCCTGCCGGAACGGGCAGGTAAATCACAAAATGCAATATTCAAAGTCCAATATTTAGGTTCTAATCATTAATATAAAATTAGTAATGGTTAGGATTTTGATATTTTGAACATTGGTTATTGTTTGATATTTGTTAATTGTTTTTTGGTGTTTGCTAAACTAATTCCTTTCGTAATTCAAACCTATGGATTTTCAATCTATAGTTGTTTAGCTCAAAGATACATTTTAAAAATTATTTTCTGTGATACTGGATAGAGATTATTTCTTAAATTATATCACTTATGTATTTATAAAATTGAATAAAAACTTGACAAGAGTTTTAACATTTCATAACTTTATAGGTACATAATTTTAGTTTTCAGGATAGAACTTAGAGTATTCATGTTTAATTCAAAAGATTAGCTTATGTCACACGAAAAAACCATCAACGACGGTAAAAAAAAGAAATCACCTTTAAAAAAGTTAAAAGAGAGAAGAGCCGAGAGGAAGGCTAAACGTGCAGAAGCAAAACATCATCGAAAACCCAGACATAAAAAATCTGGTATGGAAGTAAGTTAAAAACAAATCCCGGAGAAATCCGGGATTTTTACTTTAAATGAGTTGTAATGTTTACAGTTTATTTTTTCAATAATGCTTTAATAAATTCATCACCTTTTAGCAATCCATAATAACCATTTTTAGTTGCTTCTTCATCATAGTTTAACACATTGTCAGGCAGTTCGCCAGGATGATAAATTATAAATGGTACAGGATCGTGTGTGTGAGTTTTTAACTCGCAAGGTGTAGGATGATCCGGAATTACTGCAATGGCAACATCTTCTTCCATTTTTTCTGTTTCATCCATTATGTACTTAACAACTCTTTGATCAAGATATTCAATGGTTTTTTTCTTTAATTCGTAATCTCCTTCATGACCAGCTTCATCGCTTGCTTCAATGTGAAGATAAACCAGGTCAACTTCTTTTAATACATCAACGGCAGCTTTTGCCTTACCTTCATAATTCGTATCGTACAAACCGGTTGAACCTTCAACTTTAACTGCTTTCATTCCTGCATATTTCCCTATTCCATACAATAAATCTACTGCTGAAATCATTGCTCCGGAAATGCCATATAATTTTTGCAAAGTATCCATATCAGGCTTATTACCTGGCGACCATGGCCAAATAGAATTGGCAGGATCTTTTCCTTCAGAAATTCTTTTCTTATTAACCGGATGATCATTTAAAATTTCCTGTGATCTTAAAATTAAGTTATTTAAAAGATCAGCTGTTGTATCATCACTATTTTTAGCCTTAATTAAAACATCTTTAAAAGGAGTACCCGGCACATCATGTGGAGGCGTACAATCAATATTAGTTTTTCCATTCTTAATTACTAAAAGATGACGATAACTTACTCCCGGATAAAATTTAATTTCATCTGTTTCTAATTTTTCCTGGAGAGTTTTCATTAACTCGTGCGCTTCTTCGTTACTAATATGTCCGGCTGAGTGATTCTTAATTTTCTCATCTTCAATACAAATAAGATTACATCGCATGGCCATATCATTATCATCTAATTCAATTCCCATGCTTGCAGCTTCGAGCACACCCCTTCCCTGGTAAACTTTTTTAACATCATATCCTAAAACAGCCATATTTGCAATTTCACTTCCGGGAGGCATATCTTTAGGAACAGTGATTAACTTTCCACATCTTCCTTTTTTACAAAGTTCATCAATATTAGGTGTGTTAGCAGCCATTAAAGGAGTCTTATTTCCTAATTCTTTAATAGGATAATCTGCCATTCCATCTCCAAGTATAATAATGTGTTTCATGTGTTTGTAATTTGATATTTGAAATTAGAAAATTGAAATTTGATTATATTAATTAACATAAAATTGCTGAATTTGTTTTTATATCATGTTTTCTATTTAGTACTTTTTATAAAAGCATTTAGTTTTGGACCTAATTCGTTAATGATTTCTGTATACTTCTCCAAATCTTTGTTTGAAATAATTTTACGCCTGTTTAATTTTCTCAACCATGATTTTGTCTCTTCAAAGGAGCCTCTGGAATATCTATAAAATTTTCTTCTATCAGCGGGAGAATATCTACCATATCCTTCAGCAATATTAGCAGCAATACTATCAGAAGAACGAACTATTTGATATCCAATAGTATTTTGGACTTTAATTGACCAATTATCAAAGTCGAACCAAATGCAATCAGAAAGTTTTTCAGATAAACTATACACATCAAGTTCATAAACCTGCTTCATAATCAATTATTTTTAAGCACCATTACTCACTATTTTCAAGTTTCAAGTTTCAAAAATATTTACTTATAATTATTCTTCAAATAATCTTTAAAATCTGAATAATTATTGTTGAGATTATCAAAAAATTCTTCTTTTGTTTCCAGGCCTTCCAGGCTTGCCGGTAATTCGGGATCAAATTTAAGGATCTCAACTATTTGAGCAGGGAATTTTGCCGGATGAGCAGTTTCCAAAGAAATACACAATTGATCTTTATCTACATTATATTCTTCGCAATATTCCATTAACCCTTTCCAACCTACTGATCCATGCGGTTCAAGAAGCAATTTATGACTATCATAAGCTTCTTTAATCATTTCCTTAGTTTCCTTATCAGAAACACTTATAGAATAGATATCATTGCGCATTTTTACCATATCAGGGACCTGAGATATTTCTCCTTTCTCGTTCATAATGCCATCATATAAAGCAACTAAACGCGACAAATTACTTGGGTGACCAACATTCATTGCACTTGACAAACAGTTTTTAGAAGGTTCTATTTTACTATAATTACCGGTATTTAAAAAGCTTGTAAATTCATCATTCTCGTTTACTGATATTATAAATTTTTTAATGGGCAATCCCATATGTTTAGCAAAAACGCCACCCATCATATCACCAAAATTTCCTGAAGGGACAGAAAATATTACATCATCATTTTCTTCTCCTCTTCTTAATCTTGAGAAAGAATAGAAATAATATACAATTTGCGGAATTAACCTCCCTATATTAATTGAATTCGCCGAAGAAAGATTAAGATAATCTATATCGGAATCGGCAAATGCTTCTTTAACTAATGCCTGGCAATCATCAAATTTTCCTTTTAACGAAATGATTTTAATGTTTTTACCTAAAGTAGTCATCTGTTTTCGTTGACGATCGGTAACTTCATTATCAGGAAATAACACCAAAACCTTTATATTCTCGAGATCATAAAAAGCATTTGCTATTGCACTTCCTGTATCGCCGGATGTTGCTGTAAGAATTAAAAGTTTTCTTTTTTCCTTTTTAATGTAATATTGCATGAGTCTGCCCATCATTCTAGCTGCAAAATCTTTAAATGATGCAGTCGGGCCCTGATCAAGTCGCATTACGTATTTGTTTTCAACGACTTTTTCTAATGGAACAGGATAATTATAAGCATCTTTGACCAACGCCAATAATTCATCATCATTTATTTGCCCTACAAGAAATTTCCTTGCCACTTCGTATGCTATTTCGTAGTATTCCTTTTGCGAAAAACTCAGAATTTCCTCTTTTGTAAATACAGGTATTTCTTTCGGCATATATAGCCCTTTATCCGGAGCTATTCCTTTTAGCAAAGCTTCACTAAAAGTTACTTCATCAGCAATTAAATTAGTTGAATAGAATCTTATTGGTTCCATATTGTTAATTATTTGTTATAGATTCTGAAATTGAAATGATAAATAAACTAAGTTTTTAATGATAATCTCCATTGTTTTTAATAAAAAACGGAATCAAGAAATATGCATTGTTTCCCTGAAAGGGAAAAATACAAATAACTCCGCATGAAATGCGGAGATAAAAGTGTAACTTAATAATCAACCCGGAAAGGGTTGAAGAATTAAAGTAAATATTTTTTGTCAAATACAATATTATGCTCATCTAACAATTCAATAAATTCTTCAATAAATGTTTTCTTCTTATGATGTTCCTGTTGTTTTATCACGTATTCAATTAACCGTTCTTTTTCTTTTATAGAATATGAAAAAGCTCCATAACCATCTTGCCATCCTTTAAATCCTGTAAAAATTTTATTCTCTTTAATCCATTTACTGCTTGCAACTTTTAAATCTTTTATTAATGATGCAAGTGAAATGGAAGGATGAATATGAGTAACAATATGAATATGGTCTTCAATGCCATTAATTCTATATAGATGGCAATTTTTATTTCTTAAGATACCCCCCAAATATTTAAACATCTCTTTTCGATTTTCCTCTTTTAGAACTTTTTCTCTGGATTTAGTGGAAAATACTATTTGATAAAGTAATTGTGTATAAGTTGACATATAATTTTTATTAAACCCTTTTAGGGTTTTGGTTTTTTTATTCTAATCCACAGGTTGCACCTGTGGTTATTTATATTTATCCCTTTCAGGGATTTTGTTTTAATTAATTAGCTGTAAATATCACATTTTTATTATTTTGATATATTTTTGAAATATTACTACTCATTTTCCTGAAGAACATAATTTACAATTGATCTTTTATACATTTGGCAAGTCGTTTAATAGCTTCTGTAAGTTGTTCCTGCGAACAAAAAGAGAAATTTAAACGCATATTATTTCTTGCATGATTTTCACCAAAAAACTGACTTCCGGGCACAAATGCAACTTTATATTTTATGGCTTCAAAAAATAATTTATCAGTATCAATCTTATCCGGCAATGTTAACCATAAAAACAAACCACCTTCGGGTTTAGTCCATGTTATACCGGTATCCTCAGGGAAATATTCTTTAAGGGTATTTAAAAAACCTGTAAGTTTTTCTCTGTAATATTTAATAGATTTATTAATATGATTATCATAATTCATATCTTCAAGAAAAGCAGTACAAAGATCCTGGTTATATTTAGGGGTATTTAAAATATTTCCTTCTTTAACGTAAGTCATTTTCTCGATTACTTCTTTGTTTCCGATATTAAAACCAACACGCATACCGGGACAAAATATCTTAGAAAATGTATATAATCCAATAACATTTTCACCACCTCGTTTTTGATCGAGGCTGAATATTGAAGGAATTGTTTCTCCGGAATATCTTAAATCTCTATACGGACTATCTTCAATAATAGGAATATCATATTTATAGCTCAAATCCAGGAGTGCTTCTCTTTTCTCGAAAGACATTGTAATTCCTGTCGGGTTCTGGAAATCCGGCACAACATACATAAACTTAGGCTTTTGTCCTGTTTTTTGTAACTCTACAATCTTCTGTCTAAACCCTGCAACATCAGAACCGTCTTCTTGAATATCAACACCGACAAATTTTGGCTTTTGCATTTGAAATGCAACTATTGCCCCTGCAAAGGTTGGCCTGTCAACTAAAACAATATCATCAGGGTTAAGGAAAAGCCTTCCAACTATATCTAAACTATGTTGTCCTGACGTAGTTATAAGTAAATTTTCGACATTTACGTTTATATTGTCCCGCTTTAAATACTTAATAATTGCTTTTATTAATGCTGGTTCGCCGGGTATAGCAGAGTATTGCATAATTTTATCAATATCGCTATTTAAGTAATTTTCGGAAGCAATTTTAAATTCTGATTTCTGGAATATATCAGGTGAAGGTAAACCTCCGGCTAAGGAAATTATCTCCGGATCGGCAAGATATTTCAATGTTTTGCCAATAGGATAACCTTCATAATCCTTTATATTATCAGAATATCTGGAATACCAATCGTTTTTCATAGTCTCTAGTTTTTAAAAATAGAAGATGTCTCAAATGACAAGAATTGTTAACCGCAAAGAACGCAATGAAATTTCGCAATGTTCGCAAAGTGTTGTGCTTCCTAAATTTAAATTTTGCGTTCTTTGCGCATACTTAGCGAACTTAGCGGTTAAAAATACTTATGAGGCAACTCCAATTAAAAATTAATAAGAAGTTTTACCAAAAACAGGCTTAATACCTTTTTTCATCATTTCTATACCATCTTTTGATGCCTGAAGAGCTTTATAAAATATTACATCACCTATTTGTTCAGCTGCTGCAACTCTTTCTTCATCTGAAAGAAAATATGCTCCCATAGTGTCCATATCGCGTGCAGTTCCATCGCTTTCATATTTATAAGTCATATTGGTTCCGCTTTCCAAAACTTTATAAGCATGATTTGTCCAGTTGAAATTTGGCATACCTAAATCAGGATTAATATAAATATGAGCAGCAAGGCTAACACCTTTTATTCCACTCTCATCAAGCTCTTTGGCACACTGTATAAAAGTTTCGGCAGTAGTACCATTTCCAATGTTAATTTCATAAATTGGCGAAGTATTATCATCACGGAT
>DAOWML010000264.1 GCA_030643125.1 Bacteroidales bacterium | reverse complement strand
GTTTTAGAAATTGAACAAGAAGAATTTAATAATACTTTAACCTGGAATGTTTTTAAAGAAGGTAATTTAGTAGATTATGATATTTATAGAATCGTAAGCAATTCGGAACCTGAGTTAATAGGATCTCGTAACTTTACTTTTTTTGACGACAACATTGAGTCATTACAAAGTTACAGTCAGTTTTGCTATTTTGTCAGAGCAACCGAGGAAGGTACTTCCGAAAGTGATTACAGTCAATCAAATACTGTTTGTGTTTATCTAAAACCCCGGGTTTTTATCCCCGAAGCATTTACTCCAAACGACGATGGCATAAATGATTTATTTCAACCTGTATTTACTTTCGTACCTAAGGATTATGAATTAAGAATTTATAATAGATGGGGAAATGTAACTTTTGAAACAGGTGATTATACAAAAGCCTGGAATGGGAAGGAACCAAATGGCAACTCTGCTCCTGCCGGAGCGTACATTTATTATCTTAGAATTAAATCCCCCAACGATCAAATTATAGAAGAAAGAGGGAACATTACCGTTATCTATCCGTAATATCAGTTTACTTTTGATTCTAATTTCGTCAATTTTTCATTAAATTTGTAGTTTGCGTATTGATCTAAAACTTATGAGTAGTAAAGATTCCATAGTCAAAATGAATATTACCGATGAAGATGCTTATGCAGAAGAATTATATAAAGATCTTATTTTGAGCTGCTCAAAACATGTTAAAGTTAAAGACATTAAACTTATAAGAAAAGCTTTTGATCTGGCGAAAGAATCACACAAAGGGATAAAACGAAAATCAGGAGAACCTTATATTGTACATCCTGTAGCTGTAGCAAAAATTGTTACTTCAGAAATAGGATTAGGAGGTACCTCTATTACATGTGCTTTATTGCACGATGTTGTTGAAGATACTGAATATACTTTAGAAGATATCGAACACTTTTTTGGTGAAAAAATCACTTCTATTATCGATGGTTTAACTAAAATTTCCGGTGTATTTGATAAGCGCTCATCACTGCAAGCCGAGAATTTCAGAAAAATGCTCTTGACATTATCAGATGATGTGCGTGTTATACTCATAAAACTTGCTGACCGATTGCATAATATGCGTACGCTTGACTCAATGTCCCCGAACAAACAATTAAAAATAGCCGGCGAAACCATTTATTTATATGCTCCCCTGGCGCATCGTTTGGGTTTATATGCCATAAAAACCGAACTCGAAGATTTAAGTTTAAAATACCGCCATCCAAACGTTTTCGATGAAATTACTAATAAAATAAAATATAATGAGAAAAAACGACTGCAGGAAATTAATAGATTCTCATTACCATTAATCGAAAAACTTGAGCAAAACAATATAGAATTTGATATTAACGGCCGCCCAAAATCAATATGCTCGATCTGGAATAAAATGCAGAAAAAAAACATCCCCTTCGAAGAAGTATATGATTTAATGGCTATCCGCATTGTTTTTAAATCACTAAGCAGAGAAACAGAAAAAGCACAATGTTGGCAAATCTATTCTCTTATTACAGACACTTACACTCCTAAACCTGACAGAATACGCGATTGGATAAGCTCTCCAAAAGTTAATGGTTACGAAGCATTACATACAACAGTTATGGGACCTAATGGAAAGTGGGTCGAAATTCAGATTCGCTCGGAACGAATGGACGCAATTGCAGAACGTGGATTTGCTGCTCATTGGAAATATAAAGGAGAAGAATCGGACAAAAGCGAATTAGATAAATGGATTAAAAAGATTCGCGAGATGCTCGAAAATTCCAATTCTGATGCTCTGGAATTCCTCGATGAATTTAAAATGAATCTTTTTTCGGCCGAAATTATGGTTTTTACACCTAAAGGCGATTTAAAAACTTTACCTAAATATTCAACAACTCTTGATTTTGCTTACGAAATACATAGCGAAATTGGAAATAAAGCCATTGGAGCTAAAGTAAACCATAAACTCGTTCCATTAAATCATGTTTTAAGAAGTGGTGATCAGGTTGAGATCATCACATCAAACAAACAAAAAATTCAAAAAGAATTGCTCAATCATGTGAAAACAGCTAAAGCAAAAACTTGCATCACTGATGCCATTAAAGCCGAAACTAAAGATCGCATACAAAAAGGAAAATTAATACTTGAATCCAAATTAAAAGAACTTAAAGTTCATCCAAGTGGACGAGTATTAAGAAAAATATTACCTGAATATGAAGCCGTTAACAAAGACGAACTATATAGTAAAATTGGCAGCGGAATCGTAAAACTTGATAATCTTAAAAAAATCCTAAAAAAGAATACTAAAAATAAAATCATTCGATATTGGGGCTTGCAAATTTCAAAAACTACATCGTCAAACAAAACTAAAAAAGATAATAAGGCTTCCAAACAAAAGCAAAAATTTAATTATAAGGATCATTTAATTATTAACGACAATTCTGATCAGGAAAGTAATAAAATACAAATTGCTAAATGTTGTAATCCTATACCCGGCGATGATGTTGTCGGATATAAAAACCCTGATGATGATTTCGTTATTATTCACAAAGCAAAGTGTTCTACTGCTATTCGGATAATGTCAAGCGAAGGTAATTATATTGTTCCTGCAAAATGGACATCACAAAAATTTCTTTCATCACTTGCGAAATTAACTTTAAACGGTATCGATCGAATTGGTGTTACCTCTGATATTACCGCAATAATCTCCAATGAACTTACCGTAAATATTCGTAAAATATTTATTGAAACACACGATGGCATTTTCGAAGGCGAAATTGAGTTGTACGTTCATAATGTAAAAGACCTCAACAATCTAATTATGAATATAAGTAAATTAAAAGGTGTTAATTCAGTAAAACGTAACGAAGAGTTAACAAAATAATTTTTCTTTAAATTAATTCTAAATAACAAAAATAATTCATACTTTTAGCAATCGTTATTAAATGGTTGTTTATGATTTGTAGTAATACAAAAGATACCGTAAAAATAATTTTTATTGAATATCTGGAAAAACGAGGACATAGAAAAACTCCGGAACGATTCGCTATTCTTGATGAAATATATTCACGAGATAATCATTTTGATATTGAATCCTTATATATTTCGATGAAAAATAAAAACTACAGAGTAAGTCGTGCCACTTTATATAATACCATTGAGTTATTGCTTGAAAGTAACCTGGTAATTAAACACCAGTTCGGTAAAAATATCGCTCAATTCGAAAAAGCACACAATTGTAAACAGCACGATCATTTAATTTGTCAGGAATGTGGCAAGGTTCTTGAATTCTGCGATCCCCGTATTCAAGAAATACAAGAAACGGCTGCCGAAATGATGGAATTTAACGTTAGTTATCACTCCTTGTATTTTTATGGAACATGTAAAGATTGTGTCGTAAAGAAACAAAATAAAAAAAGTTAATAAATATTTTATAAAACGTTGAAAAATCTCCTCTCTTAATGTGGGGATTTTTTTATTTTTAAGCTTTTGTTGTAATTTGCAAACGCGTTTTTAAATCAGATTAATATATGAAATTAAATGTATTGTTAGGCCTTCAGTGGGGTGACGAAGGTAAAGGGAAAATTGTGGATGTTTTGGCTCCAAAATATGATGTTATAGCTCGTTTCCAGGGAGGTCCGAATGCCGGGCATACATTGGAATTTAACAAAATAAAACATGTATTGCATACTATACCATCAGGAGTTTTTCGTAATGAAACTATAAATATTATTGGAAACGGAGTTGTTATCGACCCTGTAATATTTATGAAAGAAATTGAAGAACTTCAGGAACTAAATGTTGATTTAACTAAAAATCTTTTCATCTCAAAACGGGCAC
>DAOWML010000103.1 GCA_030643125.1 Bacteroidales bacterium | reverse complement strand
GATAAAAAATAACAGGGAGTACAATTTTATTGTACTCCCTTTTTTTGTAAACAGATTTTTGTAATTTATGAATAGCGAATTAATAAATTTTCTTAAGCAATTTGTAACTGATAATAGACTTGAAGTGTTTGATAAAGTTCTTGAGAACAGAACACGGTATATTACCGTTGCGGTAGAAGATATTTATCAGTCGCAAAATGCTAGTGCAGTATTACGAACCTCAGATTGTTTTGGATTACAGGATATACATATTATCGAAAACAAAAATAAATATGAAGTAAATCCGGATGTTGCTTTAGGATCATCAAAATGGTTGAATCTTATAAAATATAATAAAACGGAGAACAATACTTTAGAAGCAATAAAAAAGCTTAAAGAAAGCGGATATAGAATAGTGGCTACAAGCCCTCATAAAGGAGATGTTGATTTAGAAAAGTTTGATCTAGGAAAAGGGAAAGTGGCATTGTTTTTTGGAAATGAAGTAATGGGCTTATCAGAATTGATGATTGACAATGCCGATGAATATTTAAAAATCCCTATGTATGGATTTACTGAAAGTTTCAATATTTCCGTATCTGCTGCAATTATACTTCATCATTTAACAAGCAAGTTAAGAAACTCTAATATAAATTGGCAACTGACTGATTTTGAAAAAGAAGAATTAAAATTAACTTGGTTGAAAAAAACAATTAAGAGCTCATCCTTACTTGTCAATGAGTTTTTATCTAAGAAAAATAACATTTAATCATTAATTTTCGTATATTAATGTAAATTTTTAAAACAAATATTTTCAAAACTTATCAGAAATTTTCTATTTTTGGGAATATTAAGACGAAAAGTATGAATTGTATTGTAATTGATGATGATGCCCTTTCAAGACGAGTTATAGAAGAATTTATTACTCGTACAGATTTTCTTGAACTTAAAAACTCGTTTCAGAATGCCGTAGAAGCTATCAACGCTCTTGATAAGCACACGGAAGAAATTGATTTAATTTTTCTTGATATAGAGATGCCCGAGATGGATGGTATCGATTTTTTAAATACACTAATAAATTTACCTCAGGTGATTATTGTTTCTTCGAAAGAAAAATATGCCCTGGAAGCTTTTGGTTATGATGTGACAGATTATTTACTGAAACCAATTACTTATGGGAGGTTTTATAAAGCAGTATTGAAATCAAAGAACATCCATGATACAAGGAGCAAAAAAGAAATAGACGAGATTTTTATAAAGAAAAATTCAGCTCTTGTACAATTAAAATATGACGATATACTCTGGGTTGAAGCCTTGGAGAACTATGTTATTGTAATTTCATTTAATGAAAAGTTTACAATCCATTTTACTATGAAATCGATTGAAAGCCAATTCCCTGCTTCTCAGTTTAAAAGAGTCCATCGTTCATATATTGTGAACCTTCGTAAAATTAATCGTATTGAGGATAATTCTATTTATATTAAAAGTAACGACGGAATTAAAGCAATACCAATTGGAAAGGCATACAAGGATAGATTCATGAAAGATATCAACCTAATGGGGAAATAAATTGGGGTTTATCCCCTTTTTTTTGTTTTAAAAATTGGTAATATGATTTCGCAAAGACAACTTTTTTTGCAACACGTTGGGCAAACTTCTGATTTTCCTTTACAATTGGAAATTGAACGTGCAAATGGTATATACATGTATGATAATAAAGGTAAGTCATATATTGATTTAATTTCCGGGGTATCAGTAAGTAATGTTGGGCATTTGCATCCTAAAGTTGTTAAAGCTGTAAAAGACCAGGTAGAGAAATATATGCACTTAATGGTTTATGGCGAATATATTCAAACACCCCAAGTAGAATTTGCAAAGAAACTGACAAGCCTATTACCGGAAAATTTGAATTCGGTATATTTTGTTAACTCAGGGAGTGAGGCCATTGAGGGAGCATTAAAATTAGCTAAAAGATATACAGGCCGATCTGAGATTATTTCTTTCAAAAATGCATATCATGGGAGTACACATGGAGCACTTAGTGTAATGGGGAATGAAGAGTTTAAAAACTCTTTTAGACCTTTATTACCTGATGTAAATTTTTTAAACTTTAATTCTTATGAAGATTTAAATTTGATTACAGAAAAAACTGCTTGTGTATTAGTTGAACCTGTACAGGGTGAGGCAGGCATAAGACTTCCAAAAGACAATTATTTAACAAAACTTCGTGAAAGATGTAATAAGCTTGGTGCTTTGTTAATTTTTGATGAAATTCAGACAGGCTTTGGCCGAACTGGTAATTTATTTGCATTTGAAGAATATAATATTGTTCCTGATATAATGACAATAGCCAAAGGAATGGGAGGAGGAATGCCAATCGGAGCATTTGTTTCATCAAATAGAATTATGTCGAGGTTTAAAACAAACCCTATACTTGGACATATTACCACATTTGGAGGTCATCCGGTTTCGTGTGCCGCAGCTTGTGCTTCTTTGGATGTTCTTATTAATGAAAAAATAATTGATAATGTTAAAAGCAAAGGAGATTTATTTAGAAAGTATTTAAATCATCCGGAAATAAAAGAAATACGAGGTATAGGTTTATTTATGGCAGTTGAGTTACGCGATTTTAATCAGATTAAAAAAGTTATTGATATTGCTATTGACAAAGGCCTTATTATGGATTGGTTTTTATTTCATGATAGCGCTTTTAGAATTGCTCCGCCTTTAATAATTACGGAAGAACAAATAAAACAAGCTTGTGATATTCTAAATAAATCAATTGAGGAATCTGTAAAATAAAAATGATTTTCCATAGTTAGTACTAATTAATGAATACTATTAAGTAGATGAAAAAGGTTTGTATAGTAAATATTAAGATAATTATTTTGTTGATTATTACTATCTTATTTCAAAAACAAGAAATGTTTGGAAATAATAGGAGTCAGGGGGAATTAGAACTTTATGAAGATTCTTTACAATATTATTTTACATTACTTGCTAGCGAAAGGGATGATAATAATAAAATTGAAATTAATGATCAGATAATTAAGTATTTCAAGAAAGCTTTAAGAAATGAAAACTCTTTTACATATCCTTTTGATTCGTTAAAAAATATTGGAATAATAAAATCAGAAGACGAAAAACTTCGAATTATAACCTGGAATTTACCTTACAACGATAGAACTCATCAATATTTTGGGTTTATCCAATATAAAAAATCAAAAAAAACTTATATTTTTTATGAGCTAAATGATGATTCAGACAATATTAAAAACCCGGAGTTGGTAATATTAAATGATAAAAACTGGTATGGTGCATTATATTATAAAATTATAACCAACAAGAACAAGGGAAAAGTATACTATACATTATTAGGTGCCGATTTAAATAATTTATTAACCAAAAAGAAAATTATTGAGATACTATATTTTGATAAAAATAATTTTCCCGTATTTGGTAATAAAGTTTTTAAAAATAAAAGCATTCCTATATCTCGGGTGATTTTTGAATTCAATGCTCAAACAAATATGACCTTGACTTATGATGAAGAAAAAGAAATGATTATTTATGATCATTTGTCTCCATCGCGACCAAGTTTGGAAGGCCAATTCGAATTTTACGGACCCGATTTCTCATACGATGGATTAAAATTTGAGCGAGGTATCTGGAATGCTTATTCTGATATTGATGTTCGGGATTACAATATCGAATAGATTCATTTTCTTTTACTCTTGACTTGTAATAATAATTGTTTTAAATTTAAGTATTAATTTAGCTTATATGGCCCGACGTATTTCAAAACATAATACTAATGTTATTTTTATCGATGACGATGATTCGTATATCAGGGATGTTCTGGCGAAATTCGAAGAGGTTAATGATTACAACATGAAAATTTATTCACGTAGCAAAGATTTTTTTGAAGATTTTATTCAAATAGAAAATACCAGAAAAGAAATTTTTATAATATTTCTTTCGACATCATTAGAGTTAGATGAAGATAACAACCAGGTTGAAGTGCTTGATGTTTTAAAAAGAATAAAAGAAATTAATTCGTATTCCGAAGTTATATTGTATTCTGACAATGATGATATTAATATTGTTTCATCGGCATTTCACTATGGAGCATATACTTTTATAAAAAAAAATGAAAATATTATTTTACGTATTGAAAATAATATTAAGGGTATTATTAGTCAGAAGAATTTCCTGATAAAAAAAGAGGCAAGTAGGAAGTTCACAAGAATATTCTTGCTATTTATTGCAGGGCTGATACTTTCTTTGTTAATACTATACATGATCTTTCCTGAGTGGTTTGTGTTTTGATTACTGCACTTGCCATGTAAAATTTTCACATTAATTTGATTAGTTTTTGTTATTTGCTGTCTATTTGTCAGGAAAATTTCTCTGGCACAGATATTGAAAAAAGGCACATGTAAATTGATGTTGAACTTAAAATAATATAAAAAATGCAAAAAGGTAAAATTGGTGTAACTACAGAGAATATCTTTCCAATTATTAAAAAGTTTCTTTATTCAGATCATGAAATATTTTTAAGAGAGCTAATCTCAAATGCCATTGATGCATCACAGAAAATGAATAAACTTGCATCATTGGGTGAATTTAAAGGAGAATTAGGTGATTTAACAGTAAAAGTTTCTTTAGATTCTAAAAAGAAAATACTTACAATAAGTGATAAAGGTATTGGAATGACCGAGGAAGAAATTGACAAGTATATAAACCAAATAGCTTTTTCAAGTGCCGAAGAGTTTATTAATAAATTTAAAGATAAAACAACTATAATCGGGAAATTTGGATTAGGTTTTTATTCCTCATTTATGGTTTCTAAAAAGGTTGAAATCATAACTAAATCATATACAGATAATGCAAAGGCTATTAAATGGTCATGTGATGGTAGCCCTGAATATAATATAGAGGAAATTGAAAAAGAAGATCGCGGTACTGATATCATTTTATATATAGATGATGAATCGAAAGAATTTGCTGAAGAAAATAGAATCAGCGATTTGTTAAATAAGTATTGTCGTTACTTACCTATTAAAATTGCATTTGGAAAACAAAAAGAGTGGAAAGATGGTAAGGAAATAGAAACTGACAAACTAAATATTATTAATGATACTAAACCTTTATGGACACGAACTCCATCAGATTTAAAAGATGAAGATTATAAAGAATTTTATAGTAAACTTTATCCTGTTGTTGATGATCCATTATTTCATATTCATTTAAATGTTGATTATCCATTTAACTTAACAGGGATTCTATATTTTCCAAAGCTTAAAAACAATATAGAGATTCAGAAAAATAAAATTCAGTTGTATGCTAACCAGGTGTTTGTTACTGATTCTGTTGAAGGTATTGTGCCTGAATTTTTAACAATGCTACATGGCGTGCTCGATTCTCCTGATATTCCGTTAAATGTTTCACGTAGTTATTTGCAAAGCGATTCGAATGTTAAGAAAATATCAAATCATATTACTAAAAAAGTAGCAGACAGGCTTGATGAGATATTTAAAAATGATCGTCCTCAATTCGAGGAAAAATGGGACGATTTAAAGGTGTTCATGGAATATGGAATGTTAACGGAAGAAAAATTCTACGAAAAAGCTCAAAAATTTACTTTGCTTAAAAATACAGATGGCAAGTATTTTACTTTCGAAGAATATGAGAAAATTATTAAAGAGAATCAAACCGATAAAGATAAAAACCTGATTTATTTATATGCTACCGATCAGGAAAAACAATATACTTTTATTGAAAATGCCAAAGCAAAAGGTTACGATGTGTTAATAATGGATGGTCAGTTGGATACACATTTTATTAATCATATTGAGCCAAAGTTAAGCAATTCAAGATTTTTACGTGTTGACTCTGATGTAGTTGATAAATTGATTAAAAAAGAGGATACAGAGGAATCAAAAATTTCGGCAGAAGAAAAAGGTCAATTAACTCACATATTCGAAAGCCAGTTACCAACATTTGCGACATTTACTGTTTCGTTTGAGAATCTAAAAGAAACTGATGATCCAATTATGGTAACACAATCAGAATTTATGCGACGAATGAAAGATATGGCAGCAATGGGTGGTGGTGGAATGAATTTCTATGGTGATTTACCTGACAGTTATAATATGGTTTTAAATTCGAATCATCGCTTAGTTGAAAAAATTCTTGAGCAAAAAGAAAAGAAGGTTGGAACTAAAATAGCAAAAATTTTAGAAGAGTTAAAACCTGTTGAAGAAGAAAAATCTACATTGGAAAAAACAAAAGAAGGTAAGAAAGAAGAAGAAATTAACCAGGCCGATAAAGATAAATTAACTGATGTTGATAAGAAAATTGAAGAGCTGAAAAATAAGAAAAAAGATGTATTAAATAAATACGGTTCAGGAAATAAATATGTCAAGCAACTAGTTGATTTAGCGCTTCTTGCAAATAATATGTTAAAGGGAGAAGACTTAACAAAATTTGTAAAACGAAGTGTTGATTTAATAAAATAATTGCATGATATTTGTTTTTACTTGCCTGTCAAATATTTGACAGGCTTTTTTTATTGTTTATTTTATGTAATTTAGTATTAAAAAGGTAAGATGAAATCAAAATATAAAGTATTAATATTTATTATTGGGTTAATAATTTTGACTCAATACCGTACTTTATATTCTCAAAATCCCAGAGATCCACGGAAATTTTCACATAATATTACAAAAACTCCAACTATAGGATTAAAAGGGGGAGTGCTTTTATCAACCATTACTGGTGATGAAGCTATTGACCAGTATGCAAAAAATATAGGACTGCAAATTGGCCTTACGGGAGCTTTTTATTTACATCCTATGTTGTCGGTTCGAGCTGAGCTAAATTATGAGCCGAAAGGAGGTAGGTTTGTAAATCACGATATGGAAATGAATTTGCATTATGCAAGCTTACCTGTTTATTTCAAATTTAATTTTACTCCGGATCCTGAAATATATATTTATGCAGGCGGTTATGCCTCGTATTTAATTGCTGCTAAAACCAAAGGTACTTATGAAATAATAATTGGCGACGATTATATAACTCAAACGATTAATGAAGATATTTTACCAAATCTTAATAAGTTCGATGCTGGAATTGTTTTAGGCTCGGGTGTTCAGGGTCGGCTTAATCACCTTGTCGATATTTTCCTTGATCTCAGGTTTACTTGGGGGTTTATAAATTTAGATAATGGTTCAGCAGAATTCAGGTATAATTTTAATTATACATCTTTTTGGCCCGAACAAGATTTGGATAAGCCCAAAAATAAAGCTTTCATGTTAACTACAGGATTTATTATTTATCTTGATCCACGATAAAATTAATAAAGCAGTTTTATTTCATTTTTTAATGCTTCTAAAGCTAAACTGGTTGGTGACTTATCCTGAACCATTAAATCTTCAAGAATAAGTTTGCTCAAAGTCAGTGCTGGCGAATCAGGTTTTACCCTGCTGGTTGCACCGTTTATTAATTGGGTTAATTTTGATCTTGAATTTTTAATAATTTCCCATACTTGTGGCGTTACATATATTTGTTGCGATACATTATGATCAAATTCAGATCGTATGGTACTTAAAAGTTCAGATTGTAGTTGTTTTGCTGTCATATTAGGT
>DAOWML010000046.1 GCA_030643125.1 Bacteroidales bacterium | reverse complement strand
CTTGCATTATTTAATGCTTTATCAAAAGCACTGATTATAACACTACTTATAATTATTGTACCCTGGCTTGTTAGTGAAATATCTATAAAAGATACCGATGATGTTTTAGAACAAAAACTCGACCAGGTTATTGAATTAGTTGATAGTTTAGGTATTGAAGCCTATATTGATATGGATGCCGAATTCCAGACATTTGGCAGTTACAATATTTTAAAAGAAGAATATATTTCC
Organism: Bacteroidales bacterium; assembly: GCA_030643125.1. Taxonomy (GTDB): domain Bacteria; phylum Bacteroidota; class Bacteroidia; order Bacteroidales; family UBA12077; genus UBA12077. The sequence goes on along the minus strand of DAOWML010000046.1, from coordinate 10,374 downwards.
ATAGAGCAAATTAAAAACGATACTATTGTAAACCTAATTCAGTATTCACAACGAATTATCGAAGATGAACTTGTTGATTACCGGGTTTTAAGTTATTCGATTGAGGAAAACGGAAATAATTATTTAATTGAAATTGGTAAAAGTATATCGACCATATATCGTTTTGAGCAAAATCTGAAACGTTTTACATTTATTTTCCTGATCATTGTAATATCGCTTACTTTAATACTTGATCTTTCCTTTATTCAATATTTACTTATACCTCTTGAAAAAATTGTTAAAAAATTGAAATCGACAAATCATCCGGCATCATTTGATTATAGGCCTGTCAAAACTTCAACTTCCGATTTCGCATATCTTGATGCAACAATACACTCCTTAATGCGAAAAATTGAAGCAGCATTTAATGATGAAAGAGAATATATCAGTAATGTGTCACATGAATTACTCACTCCTGTGAGTATTATACAAAGTAAGCTTGACAATATAATTAACAATGGAAATTTGCAGGAAACAGATATGATCAAGATTCTTGAATCGAAAAAAACTCTTCGAAGATTAACTAATCTTGTTCGAACCCTACTTATGATGTCGAGAATTGAAAATGAAGAATATATATTAACAGAGAAAGTCAACATTACAAATACACTTCAAAATGTTATTGAAGAAATTGAAGATAAAATTGCCGCTAAAGAATTAAAGTTAAAACTAAAATTTAAAGCAACAGATTTTGTTTTTACAGGAAATGACAATTTACTGTTTACATTATTCTATAATTTCATTAATAATGCAATAAGATATACTGATAAAGGGCATATTAGTGTTGAAACCTTGATGGAGAATCATCAGTTTATTGTAAAAATTGCTGATACCGGTATCGGAATACAAAAAGATAATATTCCTCATATATTTTCAAGATTTAAAAATTCTAGCGAAACCAAAGATAGTTACGGGCTTGGTCTGGCCTTATCTAAAAAAATCTGCGATTATCACCAAATAGATATTGAAGTTATTTCTGAGGTAAATAATGGATCTATTTTTATCTTGAAATTTCCAAATTAGAACCAAAACACCTGATATTATTCATTACAGGATGTATTTTTTTGATTAACGGCCGGTTTTCTTACACATACACCGAAACCGTTATTTTAAATATTCGTACAATCACATAAACTGATAATATTTAAAATATGTCAGATCATCCAAAATATAGTGATTATATAAATCGAGAGAAAGATACTGTTAGCCACCTGACAGATCATTTGCCGGTAGGAATTTACAGAACAACTGTCGATGGAGAAATAATATATGCTAATCTTGCTCTTGCTAACATGCTTGAATACAGCATAGAAGAAATTATAAACATTTCTGTTAAAGACTTATATGTAACCAGTAAAGAACGAGAATCTCAACTCAAACTACTAACAAAAACTTCAAATACTTCATGTCAGGAAATAAGCCTAAAAACCAAAAGTGGTAATATAATAATTGCCAGAGATACTATGACAACAGTTAAAGATGCCAGTGGAAATATATTATATTTCGATGGTATTTTAGAAGATATTACTAAACGAAAAAATATTGAAAAAGAAATTTTACAATTATCAACTGCAATTACTCAAAGCCCTGCATCTGTTGTAATAACCGATTTGGATGGAAATATAGAATACGTAAATCCTAAATTCACGGATGTTACAGGTTATACCTACGAAGAAGCAATAGGCAAAAATCCTAGAATCTTAAAAACAGAGCATACTGTTTCCGGAGATTATAAAGAAATGTGGGAAACGATAGCATCAGGTAAAATTTGGAGAGGAGAGTTTTTGAACAAACGTAAAGATGGTACTAATTACTGGGAACTGGCATCCATATCACCAATTATTGATAAAAAAGGAAATATTATTAAATACTTAGCAATAAAAGAAGACATTACTGAAAGAAAGAAAACTGAAGATGCTTTAATTAAATCAGAAAAGGAATTATCGGAGGCTAATGCCACAAAAAATATGTTCTTCTCGGTAATAGCTCATGATTTAAAAGGCCCAATTGGGAGTTTCATGCAATTACTTAATTTATTAATAGAAAACTTTAACGATATTTCAAATAATGAAAAACTCAATTACCTGAATATTTTAACACGACTATCGTCTAAAACAAATAATTTACTCGAAGATTTATTATTATGGGCACAAATTCAGATGAACACGCTTGAATTCTCAATTAAATCAGCAAATCTTAAAACGCTAATAAAAAATCCTATTGGAATTGTTGAAGAAAAAGCAAATGAAAAGAATATTGATATAAAAACACAGATTGATGATGTAAATGTTGAAATTAATGAAGCATCTGTTAAAACAGTAATACGTAACCTACTTTCAAACTCTATTAAATTCTCACATAAAAACAGTCAAATTGAAATTAATTCTAAAATATTAAAAGATAGCAATACAATTGAAATATCAATTAAAGACAATGGTGTTGGAATTCCAAAGGAAAACATTGACAAGCTTTTTAAAATAGAAACTACTTTTTCAACTTACGGAACCGAAAAAGAAAAAGGTACAGGACTTGGATTAATTCTTTGTAAAGAGTTGGTAGAAAAAAACGGTGGTACAATCCGGGTTGAAAGTAAAAAAGACTCAGGAAGTACATTCTTCTTTACATTACCCTTAACGTAAATAATAAAAGCCCACTTGAGTGGGCTTTTATTATTTAATGTTATACCTCATACCAAAATACACATTTCTTCCTGTTACCGGTCCCCAAATTAATGAACTATCAAAATATTGACTAAAAGGTTGATCGCTTGATAATATCGGATCTTTTTGTTTATAATTCAATAAATTTTCTATCCCGGCATAAAGATCAAAGCTATGCTGCCAGCTTTTGCTTATTTGAGCATTCATCAAAAAGAAATTCGGAGAATATGAATCCAATTGATATTCTACAGGATTTGTCGACATATCAGGAATTCTTTTTTGTCCCTGCCAGTTTATTGTAAAATCAAATTTCCAGTGCATTTTAGTTTCGTAAGCCAAATTTATAAATGCTCTATGCTCAGCTACCAATGGCTTTTCTTTTAAATTTCCATTATAAGTTGTTTTCACATCATACCAACGATATGCAATTCTAAAATCGAGCCGATTTATCAACTCGTAATCAAATTGTGCCTGAAAACTATTCGAATATGATTCTCCATCCAAATTATAGAATATAGCTTGTTGTGGATTTTGATCTAAATCAACTACAATCTGATTTTGAAAATCTGTACGGTAAAAATCAATACTCACAAAGCCATTCCTATAATCCAAAGTAAATTTATATGTCAGGTTTAATCCATAATTCCATGCTATTTCAGGATCTAAACCATACGGCTTATCACTTCCGTCTCCATTTATAATAAACTGTCTGGAACTTGCTAAAATCCCTGTGTTTTCAGAAATTATATTAGCCGATCGTTGGCCACGACCACCTGAAAACCGTAATGTTGTATTATCATTAATCGAATATCTTAAATGAACCCTCGGTGTAACAAAAGCACTATATTCATTATGATAATCGCCCCGGAATCCTACAATGGCATTGAATTTTTCCAAATAATTATAAGTGTATTCAAAAAATGCTCCCGGTACTGATTCAATTCGATCAAAATTTACCGTATTCAATAATTCTTTATAATCATCATATTGAAAACTTATACCTGTTTTAAATTTATGATTTGTATTTTTTATAATTGATTGATACAATAAGTTCGCGTAAAAGGTATTCTGGTTTGCATCATAATTTCTTAAACCAAAATACGAAACTTGCTTATGTGTTGCTCCAGATATTTGGAATCCTACACTCTGCCAGGGTTTTTCAATATTAACTTTACCCAGTTTAGCCCAACCCTCATATCTTTCGGTATGTATATTCATTCCCCACGAATTCGTTGTGCCTTCATCTATGTCAGGATTAAAATCTATCTCTCCTCCTGTTTTATCAATATACGTTCCTTTCACTCCCACTTGAAAATGAATACCTTTATTGTTATATAATTCCCAGCGATTTAGCAAAATATATTGCTCACCCATAGGATGGTCCAGAAAATTATCCCCGTTACGATCATCTTTAAACGAGTTATTCATTCCATGTAAAAGCAAAGCCGTACCAATTTTATCACCCATATCAGCTTGTAAATTTGCATTTAACTCTATCCTGCCCTTTTGATTACCATAAACATTCAGGTGCAATTTATCCATGTTTGCAGGATTCTTAAGATTTACATCAATTTGACCGGCTATACTTTCATAACCATTTACTACAGACCCGGCACCTTTATTCAAATGAATACTTTCAATCCAGGTACCAGGAATATATGTAAGACCATAAACCGCTGATAATCCACGAATATCTGGCATATTTTCCCGTGTAATTTGTGTATACGGACCGGCTAATCCCAGCATTTGAATCTGACGTGTTCCGGTAACAGCATCAGTAAATGACACATCCACCGAAGGATTAGTCTCAAAACTTTCACTTAAGTTACAACATGCAGCTTTCAAAAGTTCCTTCCCTCCAATTACATTCGTATTTAATGGATCTAATAAACTTACTTCAGTAGCTTTTCTCCTGTATGTAACTGTAACTTCATTAAGATCAACTGAATTTTTTAAAGCTACCGCCAAAAAATCTTGATTATTAATAATAACCGTATCGCTCCTGTACCCGACATAACTAATTACCAGTTGGTTATTTGTTTTTAGTTTGCTTAGTTTAAAATTTCCATTAACATCGGTAGTAGTACCAACTGTAGTATTATTCCAGTATACATTCGCTCCAATAACAGGCAATTCTTTACTTTCAATTTGCTCAGTTACTTTTCCTTTTAAATAAGTAATGCCTTGTTGTGCCCAAAGACTTTGAAAAAGGATTCCGAACAAAACTGCTAAAAATATTCGACGCATTATTAATGCTTTTTAGCATCACCCATGTAGGCACAACATGCGGGCAATTTATTATATGCATCGATATTACATTCAACCATATCAGTAGTATGTCCTGCTTCGGCTATAGATTTATGAATATCGGGTAGTTTCGTTTTATCAACACGATAAATAACAGTTAAAGTATCAGTTGACTTGTCCCATTCAACCCACTTTACTCCTTTTATAAGTGCTGCGTTTTCGATACGATCTTTACATAAACCACAAACACCTTTAACTTCAAACTTTATAGTGTCTGTTTTTGAATCCTGCCTATCGGCAGACAAGGTTTTTTCCTGTGCTGATAAGCTTATTGATAAGAATGATATTAATATTATTGACAATATTGACTTTATAATTGTTTTCATGATTTTACGTTTTTATATTACTGATTGCTCAGCAGGTTTTTGAAAACTTTCCTAATAATTAGTTTTATTTTTGTTACTTGCTCCCAAAAAGCCCGAACACAACCCGCTCGTGAACCTCCATATTTTAATTCTTATATAACCTACTTATATATGATTAATAGAATAATCCTTTTAATGCAATTTAAATTACATGGAGGTTTCATAATTTTATAATTTATAAGTATATTAATAATAGTTACTTAGATAATGATACCATTAACTAAACATATAGCGAAACTTATAAATTATCCGTAATAAGTAAGTGTACAGTTTATTAACCAGATTGGTTCTAACTTAGGCGGTGGTATATTATAATTCCTGATATTTACATCTTCGATCTCAGGCTCATGAATAAGATCTGGTCCATAAGATATAAAAGTAAATAAGAATAAATTCTCAGGAACAATATTAGTAAATGAAACTATTTGTTGATCTACATCTAATTCCAATATAAGTTTTTCATCCTGACAACAAGAATTTGACATTTCCATATTGCCACAACAACAACTTACAGGATTAGAATTTACTTTAATACTTTCTAATTCTCCGCCACAATAATGTATGTTTATAGCAGCACTTGTAGAAAGCAGCAAATAAAATAAAGACAATATAGTTACTAAGAATCGTTTCATTTCAAATAGTTAAACGCAAAACTAGTGAATATGTTTATTATTTAAGATAAAAATATCTTATTTTCTTTTATAAAAAATTATACTATTGAATAATTTACAGTGTAAATACCTTGGCTTTAAGTATAACAATAGAAATTGAGTCGGAACTATAATTGCTTTTCAAATAGAACTTACTTTGTTTAATATGGTTAATTTTAAAACTCGTTTCTAAACTGTTCTCTTCTTTCAAATACACAATAAACTCATCTAAATACTCCTGACTCCAATAATGAGTTGGAATAACTCTTGTAGGATTAATTAAGCGAATAAACTTTTCAGTTTGTGGAATATATTTTATTTTGCCTTCGATAGGCATAATCAATAAATCAATATTTTCAGGATAGTTCTTTTCGAAATAATCAGCAATAGAATCGTTTTCAATATTTGCAATCATTCCCTGAATATCACCGGTATGTAATATATTAAATGCTTTATATGTAAATAAATAGCTCGTGTTATCAAATATCCCAAATTGTTCTTCACAGGTTGGAATTGGTATAATATTTAAATCTTCAAGTTCTAAGCCTTCTCCATTATTCAAAATATACTTTACACCTTTGGGAATTCTGGTTAAATCATAATGGTCTTCATGCAAATGAGAATAAACCATTACATCCGGGATTAAATCTCCTATATTATGAATTGGGCTATCCCACCCCCATTGTTTCCATGCATTTGGTTTTCCATAATCAGTAACAACAGTTATATCATCAAATTCAAAAACAAAAGCTGAGTGGCCTAAATAATGAATTTGAACGTTTTGTGAATAGATACTAATTTCGAATAATAAGCTAATTGCCAGAATTAATAGCAAATGTTTAAACATAATGGTATAAATTTATAGTCCAAATCTTTAATTAAAGATAAATTAAAATCATTTTACCCTATATAGACAATGCAACAAAAAGATTTTATTTTACGAGAAATTGAAAAAATTGGGACTCTGTTAAGATATCTAATAGGCAAGCTGATTCCATCAAGCTCAGTTAAAAACTCAGAAGAAACTATTGAATTAATAAATCGTGAGCTAGTTGAAAACTCCGGTTTTAACGTAGATAAGATATTGAATCTCTCAATAAATGATTTTGATAAAACATTCACTAAAAGCAAAGGTTATAGCTTTGAAAATATAGAATTACTTGCAGATTTGCTTTATACGATAGGAAATGATCAATCTCAATCCAAAAGCAACTATCTTAAAAAAGCACTTCAACTTTATGAATACATAAACGAAAAAAGTAAAACTTTCTCATTCGAAAGAACCAATAAAATCAACAATTTGAAATCACTTATTTAAAAGTATTCAAAAAAATTATACTGATCCAAATAATTGGCTTGCTTTAGTTTTGTTTGAGAAAAATATTTGATGCATAATCCTAAGATAAATTCTCTTAGGATTTTTCTTTCAGGTCAATTTTTTATTTCGCCACCTCCAAACATTACAAAACCTTTAATTACAATTTCTTTGCCAACATCCATTGTAGTACCTGACTTTATATGTCTTTTGTCTGAGAAACCACCTAATATTGCAACAACATCAACTTTAACATTCCAGTTTTCAGGCACAATTAAAGTAGAGCCTCCAAACATGCAAAACACATCAATTACATTTTGACCCGGTGCTAAAGTAGCATTTGTCAAATCAATTTTCGATCCACCAAATAATGCAGTTATTTTACCACCTTTAAAATTTTCCGATGTAATAACCCGTTCGCCACCACCTAAAATGGCAATATCATCAATATAATCAGAACTACCGGATTGTTCCAAGCTTCTTCTTACATTAGTTGATCTTAAAATAATAAGCAAACCAATAATAATTAAAGCAGAAGGCCAGAATAATCTTCTTATCGAATAAGGGATATGAATAACATCGGGTATTAAGAACATTAATCCGATTATTAATAATATCCACCCTGTAGTTTTATTCTCGCGAGTAGAAATAAATATAACACCCAGCACAATTAAAATCATTTCCCACGTAAAAACGTAATGCATTATTTGTCGAGGAAAAAAATTTAAAGTTCTTCCAATAAATGCTATACCAATTAATATGAGGACAATTCCTATAATTCCTCTTCCAATGTTTCTATTTGATTCCATAATATTCATTTTTAAGTTTAAACTTTACATGTACTAAATTAAACAATTTTTATTTAAAGGTGATTAGTAAATAAATACATCCTATATTTCAAGCCTTAAGCCATCGTAAGCAAGTGATATTCCCCGAGGCAATTCTTCGTTAACATCATGATGTAATCCCATTTGATGACTTATATGAGTTATATATGCTCGTTTAGGACTGAGTTCTTTTATAAGATCAATCGATTCCGACAATGAATAATGTGAGACATGTTTTCTTTTGCGCAATGCATTTAACACCAGGTATTTTGTACCATGCAGTTTCTCTTTTTCTTCTTCACTAATGTAATTAGCATCAGTTATATATGCGAAATCTCCAATTCTAAAACCAAAAACAGGAAGTTTATAATGAAAAACCTGAATAGGAATAAGCTTTACTCCTTTTATTTCGAATGGCTTATTTGCCAGTTCATGCAAATTAATTTGAGGAACACCCGGATATTTGTTCTCTTCGAAGGAATAAAAGAATTCCTCTTTTATAACTTTCTGAACTCTTTTTTCTGCATATATATCAACAGGTTTCTGATTCATAAAGTTAAATGCACGAACATCATCTAGTCCGGCAATATGATCACGATGTTCGTGTGTAATAAGGATTGCATCAATATCATTTACTTTTTCACGTAGCATTTGTTGCCTGAAATCAGGACCTGCATCAATAACAATATTTACACCATTTACTTCAATTAATGCAGCTGCACGTAAACGTTTATCGTTTGGATCTGTTGATTGACAAACCGCACAATTACAAGCTATAACCGGGACTCCCTGAGATGTTCCTGTACCTAGAATTTTTACTTTCAATGCTTTATTTCTTTTTAAATTCTAACCGAATAGAAAGATACAACAAATATAACAAAACTATTACGGCTAATATTGCTGAAGGGATAGCTGCTTCTTTCCCAAATAATGTTAGTGCTGTAACAACAGAAAACCCAGAGCTTTTGATAGTCAATAATAATACTTGTGTTATGTTACGTTCATATTTTATTCCTGCTTTTTTAGAGAAAAATTCAAATAATGAGCCAATACCAAAAGTCGCTGATAAAAGCACAATAGAAGATAACATTAAAATAGTCGGATCAGAAAAGAAAACATCGCGATTTATTCCAACTGCTGTAAAAATGATAATCGCAAATCCCCAGTCAACAGCTTTACCACGAATTTTGGTTACATATTTAAAAACTGGTTTGTATAATAAAAAACGAGATACAATAAGAGGATCAAGCACTAATTTAATCATTAAAATAAACAGTGACCAGGCACTAACACTTGCACCATCAGAGAAAATTCCAATTAATAAAGGAGCAATTACAATTGATGCAAGGAAAGCTCCAAAAACACCTAAAATAGAATACTCAATATCGCCCTTCAAAATACCTGAAAACGGTATTACGGCGACTCCCGGTGGTGCAGCTACAATTACCACAAATCCCATGAATAATCCTTTTGTAGGCATTAAAAACCAGGCCAGCACCAAAACAACTGCTCCGAATATAAAGTAATTAAGTACCGTTCCAATAAGCATAGGTTTAAATAATTTTTTTATTGGCAACAATGCTTTTGAATCAATTCCTGTAGTAGCAAAAACCATGGTAATTGCTAAAATATAGAGGGTATATCCTTTTATATAAGTTGCAAAATCACCAAAAGACAATCCCATAATTACTGCAAAAACAAGAATAAAATTTCTGTTCAAAACTATCTTCAAGATGAGTTTTATTATTTGATTCATTATCTAATGTTTCAATTTCAGCAAATATAAAGTTTATATTGAATTAAAATATCCAATAAAAACTCAATTCATATACAATTATTTTAATTAATTGTTTATGATTATTGATAATTCTATTTATGGTCAGTGTTGAATTAATAAACAGGTGTTAGCAAATATCCATTCAAGGTTTAATATCATTCCGCACTCCTAACTGCCCTGACTGCCGTTTTAACTGCCTATGGCATGTCAGACAAACATAAGGCAGGTGTTGCAGATTTTTTTTAAAAAAATAATAGATTCCTGCATGCGCAGGAATGACATATAATTTAGCTACTTAGCAGATATTCTAATAAGCAATTTTAATAATCGTTATTCATTACTATTTCAAACAATAAATCCCTGCCTGTGACAGGCAGGCGCTTAGCACCTTATTATCAGACAAGATCAGAATAACTCTATTTGAATTTAATTAT
>DAOWML010000159.1 GCA_030643125.1 Bacteroidales bacterium | reverse complement strand
GCAGGGAAGATGGGATTTAGAGGTTCTAAAAAGAACACTCCTTACGCTGCACAAATGGCAGCAGAAGATTGTGCAAAAGAAGCTTTTACTGAAGGCTTAAGAAAAGTAAAAGTTTTTGTAAAAGGACCAGGAAATGGAAGAGAATCAGCAATGAGATCTTTACATAATGCTGGAATTACAGTTACAGAAATAGTAGATGTAACACCATTACCACATAATGGTTGTCGTCCACCATCACGCAGAAGAGTATAATAAGTGTTGATAAGTATTTTGAGGTTGAATAAAAAGTTTAATATTAAGATTCATGGCTAGATATATTGGACCAAAGTCGAAAATAGCGAGGAAATTAGGAGAACCGATTTACGGACCTGATAAACATTTCGAAAAGAAAAACTATCCTCCTGGAGAACAAGGTGGGAATAAGCGTAGAAAAAAAGTTTCTGAATATGGTGTTCAGTTAATGGAAAAGCAAAAAGCTAAATACACTTATGGTGTTTTGGAAAAGCAATTCTTTAATTTGTTTGAACAAGCATCAAGGAAGAAAGGTATTACTGGTGAAAACTTATTGCAATTATTAGAATCACGTTTAGATAATGTGGTATTTCGTATGGGTGTTGCTCCTACAAGAGCTGCTGCAAGGCGATTTGTTACACACAAGCACATTACAGTTAATGGACATGTTGTAAATGTTCCATCGTATACTGTTAAGTCTAACGATATTGTTGGTGTAAGAGAAAAATCTAAATCTCTTGAAGCTATTACTAATAGCTTGGCATCAGCTCGTTACAACAAATATTCTTGGTTAGAATGGGATAACGATCAAATGGTAGGTAAATTTTTAAATATTCCTGAAAGATCAGAAATTCCTGAGAATATTAAAGAACAGTTAATCGTAGAATTATATTCAAAATAATAATAATTACTCATTATTTATGGCAATTTTAGCATTTCAAAAGCCCGATAAAGTCATAATGGTCGAAGCAAACGAAACCTATGGCAAGTTTGAATTTCGTCCTTTAGAACCTGGATATGGAATTACTGTCGGCAATTCTTTGAGAAGGATTCTTTTATCATCATTAGAAGGATATGCCATCACTTTAATAAAAATTGAGGGTGTAGAACATGAATTTTCTACATTAGTTGGTATTGTTCAAGATGTAAGTGAAATAATCCTGAACTTAAAGCAGGTACGTTTTAAATGTAATGTAGAAGAAGCAGAAGATGAAAAGTTTACTGTTACTATTACAGGGCAGAATGAATTTAAAGCCGGAGATATAAATAATTTCTCAACCAATTTTAAAGTTTTAAATCCTGATCACGTAATTTGTGAAATGGAATCGGATGTAAAACTTCAAATGGAAATCACTATAAATAAAGGTAGAGGTTATGTTCCGTCTGAAGAAAACAATCCGGTTGACGGCGAATTTGGTGTGATAGCAATTGATTCAATTTTTACTCCTATCAGAAACGTTAAATACTCAATTGAGAATTATCGTGTGGAGCAAAAAACTGACTTTGAAAAGCTTATTTTCGAAATCGAAACAGATGGCTCTATTCATCCAAAGGAAGCATTAAAAGAGGCTGCAAAAATTCTTATTTATCACTTGATGTTATTCTCTGATGAAAAGATTACAATGGATTCAGATGAAAAGTATGAAAATGAAGAGTTTGACGAAGAAGTTTTACACATGCGTCAGCTTCTTAAAACCAGATTGGTTGATATGGATCTTTCAGTAAGAGCATTAAACTGCTTAAAAGCTGCTGAAGTAGATTCATTAGGAGATTTGGTTAAATATAATAAGAACGATTTATTAAAGTTTAGAAACTTTGGTAAAAAATCATTAACTGAATTAGAAGATTTACTTAGCCAAATGAATCTTACATTTGGAATGGATATAACTAAGTATAAATTAGACAAAGAGTAAAAGGATGAGACATAGAAAATCATTTAACCACTTAGGGAGAAAGAAAGCACACAGGGAGGCAATGTTGGCAAACATGGCAGCATCGTTGGTTTTACATAAGAGAATTACTACCACAACTGCAAAAGCAAAAGCTCTTAGAATGTACGTTGAGCCATTAATTACAAAGGCAAAAGATGATTCAACTCACTCAAGGAGACTTGTATTCAAACATTTACAAAACAAAGAAGCTGTAACAGAACTTTTTAGAGAAGTAAGTGGTAAAATTGCTGACAGACCAGGTGGTTACACAAGAATATTGAAAACAGGACATCGCTTAGGTGATAATGCGGATATGTGTATTATCGAATTAGTTGATTATAACGAAAATCTTCTTGCTGCTAAATCTGAAACTAAAGCTAAATCTACACGACGTAGAAGAGGAAGTAAGAAAACTACTACTCAGGAAACTGAACAAGTTGAAGCTACTGAAGAAGTAAAGACTGAAGAAGTTGAAACAAAAGACGAAGTAAAACTTGCTCGTCCGGCAGGCGAGGTTGAAGAAACTCCTGCTACTGAAAATGTTAAAGCGGAGAAAGCTCCTGTTGTTGAAGAAAAAGTAGAAGAAGTTAAGGAAGCTGCTAAGGAAGAGCCGAAAAAGGAAAAAACAGAAAAACCTGTTAAAGTGAAGAAGGAAGAAGAGAAAAAAGCTAAAGTAGCCCCTGCAAAAAAGGAAAAGAAGCCTGCTCGTCCGACAGGCGAGGAAGAAAACAAAAGCGAAGAGAAACCTGCTCGCCTGTCTGCCGACAAGGCAGGTCCGGCAGGCGAGAAAGAAGAATAAAAAAATTATTCAAATATACTAGAGAAGGGCGGAATTTCCGCCCTTTTTTTATGCATTTATTAAACCTTACTATTCTTTAAAATGTTTAAAATTTACTAACTTTGATAGCTTATTTGTTTTTTATAAAATTTTAATTTTAAAAATACATCATTATGGGACAAATTACGGGTATACATGCAAGACAAATTCTTGATTCAAGAGGAAATCCAACTGTCGAAGTGGAAGTTATGACTAATGAAGGTTATGTTGGTAGAGCAGCAGTTCCTTCAGGAGCATCAACAGGAGTTCACGAAGCTGTTGAATTAAGAGATGGAGATAAATCACAGTTTTTAGGCAAAGGTGTTACAAAGGCTGTAGAAAATGTAAATACAATAATCAACGATGAATTAAAAGGATATTTCGTTGATGATCAAACAGGAATTGACAATGCACTTATTCAACTTGACGGAACTGAAAACAAATCAAATTTAGGTGCAAATGCAATGCTTGGAGTTTCTCTTGCTGTTGCAAGAGCTGCTGCAACTGAATACGGATTACCATTATACAGATATATTGGAGGTGTAAGCGCAAATACATTGCCTATTCCAATGATGAACATCTTAAATGGTGGTCAGCATGCTGATAATAAGATTGATATTCAGGAATTTATGATTATGCCTGTGGGTGCTGAAACTTTTAGTGAAGCATTAAGAATGGGAGTTGAAGTATTTCACAATTTAAAAGCTGTTCTTAAATCAAAAGGACACTCAACTAACGTTGGCGATGAAGGAGGTTTTGCTCCAAATCTTTCATCAAATGAAGAAGCAATTGAAGTTGTTTTGGAGGCTATAAAAAAGGCCGGATACAAACCAGGAAAAGATATTTATATTGCATTAGATCCTGCTGCTTCAGAATTTTATGATAAGGAAAAAAAGGTATATCATTTCGAATCTACAAATCAGGATTTGACAACTACAGATATGGTAAATTACTGGAAAGCTTGGGTTGAAAAATATCCTATTCTTTCAATTGAAGATGGTTTAGATGAAGATGACTGGACAGGATGGAACGAATTAAATAAAGCTATTGGCAATAAAGTTCAGATTGTCGGAGATGATTTATTTGTAACAAATGTCAAGCGATTGTCAAGAGGTATTAAGGAAAATGTTGCAAATTCAATCTTAATTAAAGTAAATCAAATAGGAACTTTAACAGAAACAATTAATGCTGTTAAATTAGCAACTGAAAACGCATACACTTCAGTTATTAGCCATCGTTCGGGAGAAACGGAAGATACAACAATTGCGGATTTAGCTGTTGCTTTGAATACAGGTTTAATTAAAACCGGTTCTGCATCACGCTCAGATAGAATTGCTAAATATAACCAGTTGTTAAGAATTGAAGAAGCATTGGGAGATTCTGCAAAATATTTAGGTAAAAATTTTAAATTCTTATAGCTTATATTATTTAGGTGACTTCTAAAAATAATAAAGTTCAAGGCATAAGAAATTTTAAAACCACAGTTTACTGTTGTAAGTGAGGATTTTAAAATTTTGCAATAACGCAGAAATTTGCATTTTTAGAGGTTGTCTTTATTGAATTTAAGGGCTGGCTCCCTATCCCGATAAATATTGGGACGGGATATCAGCTTTTTTTGTATATTTCACAATTACTCACAAATAGTTTTTATGACTTATAAATCATTACATCATTTTATTCAGAAGCTTGATAGTGAAAATGAGCTTATTCGGATAAAAGAGTTTGTAAATCCAGAGTTAGAAATAACAGAAATAGTTGATCGAATATCTAAATCACCTGAAGGAGGTAAAGCCTTACTATTTGAAAATACGGGAACTAAATTTCCTGTTTTGATAAATACAATGGGTTCTGAAAGAAGAATGTGCATGTCATTAGGTGTTGATAAACTGGATGATATTGGTGAAGAAATAGAAAATATATTTAATGATTTAACAAGCCCAAAAACAAATATTTTTGATAAACTAAAACTTTTACCTAAACTTTCAAGTATTTCTTCCTGGATGCCAAAAATTGTTTCCGGAAAAGGAAAATGTCAGGATGTTATTCATAATGATCCTGATTTAAGCATATTACCGATTTTAAAATGTTGGCCTGAGGATGGCGGTCCATTTGTAACATTGCCAATGGTTATAACTAAAGACCCAAATACAGGTATTCGAAATGTTGGAATGTATCGAATGCAGGTCTTCGAAAAAAACTTAACCGGTATGCACTGGCATAAACACAAAGTAGGAGCCCGTCATTTTGATGAGTATAAAAAGCTTGGGCAAAAAATGCCAATTGCTGTTGCTTTGGGAGGAGATCCTGCATATACTTATGCCGCAACTGCTCCTGTGCCCGATAATGTTGACGAATATTTACTGGCAGGATTTTTAAGAAAACAAAAAGTTCAACTTGTTAAATGTATTACACAGGATATTGAAGTGCCGGCTGATGCAGATATTATTATCGAAGGTTATGTTGATCCTGAAGAAGATTTTATATGGGAAGGACCGTTTGGTGATCATACAGGTTTTTATTCTTTAGCAGATTGGTATCCTGAGTTTCATGTAACATGCATAACTCATAGAAAAGATGCTGTTTATCCTGCTACAATTGTTGGTGTTCCTCCAATGGAAGATGCATGGATTGGTAAAGCAACCGAACGCATATTTCTAGCACCAATTAGACTAGCCCTCTTGCCGGAGATTTTGGATTATGATTTGCCATTTGAAGGAGTGGCTCATAATATTGCCATAATCAAAATAAATAAAACTTATCCGGGGCAGGCTTTTAAAGTAATGAATGCTTTGTGGGGTGCCGGTCAAATGATGTTTAATAAAATTATGATTGTTGTTGATCAGGATATTGATATTCACAATTATAAAATGCTTATTCAGCTTATATATAAAAATGTTGATCCACAAAATGATTTACATTTTATTAGTGGTCCGGTAGATGTCCTAGATCATTCTGCTTCAAAATTTACTTATGGAAGTAAAATGGGCATTGATGCAACTATTAAATTTAATGACGAACTAGACGAAAATGAGAATAAATCTATTAAAATCCCGGTAAATATCGACCTGGATGAATTGAAAAAGCAGTTTCCTGAAATTATAGATTGGAACCTAATG
>DAOWML010000044.1 GCA_030643125.1 Bacteroidales bacterium | reverse complement strand
TCGAAGAGAAAAAAAGTAGAAATTCCATGGCAAGTCATGCATGAATTTAATATTGTCCTTTTTACACTTTCTCAGGAATTTTTACATCAGGATGTTCAGCTTTGAAATCAATCCAATAAGATTTAATTGTTGATTTTACCTCCCTACGCAATAACAATATACCAAACAAGTTTGGAACTGCCATAAATACCACTGTCAGTAATGATAGATTCCATATAATAGTTGTATCTGTAAACCCTGCAAAGAAAAATCCAACTACATAAAAAAATCTATAAAAGATTACATATTTCGAGCCAAATAAAAATGTTACGGATCTATCGCCATAATACGACCACGATATAGCGGTTGAAAATGCGAAAAGTAATAACCCGATTGAAACAATGTATTTTCCCCACTCACCAAAAAAACTTCGTGTAAATGCTTTTGCCGTTAATGGAGCACTATGCATTAACGATTTTCCTGTAAAAATAACATTAGCTTCCCCATTTTCTACTTTCCCATCGGTAATATTTATTTTACCACTAAATGGTTTATCATCAAGCAGTACTTTTATATCTTCGGCAATCGATCGGGCATGTATGATTGTTAATTCATTTTGAATTTCCCCATCAATAATTTCAAGGTCTCCATTAAATACAGGTAATAAACTTTCATTTACTAAATGATTAAAAATAGCTTTTTGATCTTCTTTTACTTCTCCATTATAAGTATCTGCAAACACAATCATATCTGTGTTCTGAAACTGATTATCGAACTTTTCATTCCATACACCCGATGATAAAAGAACTAATCCTGTAATTGTACATATAATTAAAGTATCGATAAATGGTTCCAGAATTGCAACTAAACCTTCAGAAACAGGTTCGTGTGCACGAGCAGCTGAGTGAGCAATTGGAGCTGAACCCTGACCAGCTTCATTAGAAAACAACCCACGATTAACTCCCTGGTTAAACATAAAAGCAAAACTTGCACCCAAAAACCCTCCAACAGCAGCTTGCCCGGTAAAAATATTTGAGAATATAGCACCAAACGAAGGAATAATATTCTGATAGTTTGTAATTATAACAGCTAAAGCTCCAATAAGATAAATTAATGCCATTCCCGGAACTAAACGTTCGGTTACTTTAGCAATTCTTTTAATTCCTCCAATTATAACAAATGCTAATAACACTGCCAATACGGCACCGGTTATTATTCTTTCAATACCAAAAGTTGCTAATACAGAGTCGGTAATACTGTTTATCTGAGGCATGCTTCCAGATCCAAACGAAGAAAGTATTGTTGCCCCGGCGAAAAATATACCCAACCACTTACCGGTTTTAATTATCTTTCCATTTTTTAAATTAATGTTCAGTCTTTCTTTCATATAATACATCGGGCCACCGGCAACCATTCCTTTTTCATCAAAACCACGATATTTATGTGATAATGTAACCTCAACAAACTTTGTTGTCATTCCCAAAAAGGCTGTAACTAACATCCAAAACAAAGCTGCCGGACCTCCCATATAGATTGCAAAAGCAACTCCCGCAATATTTCCTGTTCCAACGGTGCCGGAAAGAGCTGTGGTTAATGCCTGAAAATGTGATGTATCGCCTTTATCTTCTTTTTTGTCGAATTTTCCTTTAACAATTTTTATTGCATGATTAAAATACCTTAGCTGAGGAAATTTAAGATATATAGTAAAGAAAACACCTGTACCAACTAAAAGGTAAACAAACCAATCATGTCCACCAAGAAAGCTATGTATGGTCTGGAAAAATTCATTCAATTGATGCATAATAATTAATATCTTTTAGTTATAAAATGAAATGTTAACCTGAATAATTACTCCTTTCAGTCGTGAAAGAAATTCATGAATTAATCAGGTTAACAAATGTAATAATATTTGAGAAAGTTCAAAATTTCAAATAAGTATCATGTTTATTTTATTGAATAAATCCGCAAGTTAACATCTAAAGCGTTGATAGTCATCGGATGACTCTTTTATTAAAAGTGTCAACAAGTCATCTGATGACTTGCAGATTTAAGGGAAGAGTTAAAAAGCCGTCTCACATTTAATACGAGACGGCTTTTAAATAAGTAAATATTATACAAGATAATCTACTATCTTGGATTTTCTATTTCTTTAATTTTTTGTTTGATATTATCATCAATAGAAACTCCCTTAAGAATCTGAATATTTATTCCATCAGAAAGTCCTATTTCAATATATCTTTCTTCAAATATTTGAGACTCTAACTCAACTTCAACAAAAGCAGAATCATTTCTAAATTCTATAAGACTCTCTTTAATGGCCATAACACTATCGAGACGTTCCAAAACTATATCGGCAGTAGCACTATATCCTGATCTGATAAAGAAATCTTCTTTTAATTTTATTTTTGCTTTAATTTCAAATTTTATTGCTCCATTATCTTCTACTCCTTTAGGAGAAATATATTCAAGTTTAGAATCAAATTTTTGTTTGTCTATTGCACCAATAGAGAGAGAAAGATTCATTCCCTCATGGATTTTACCAACTTCAGTTTCATCAACCATACCCTCAAAAATCATTTCTCCCATATCGGCTATAATAGCAATCGTAGTACCGGCATTAAATGTATTACTTTCGATAACAGAATTACCTTCTTTAACCGGTACATCAAGAATCATCCCCTCAATAGTTGAACGTATAAGAGTATTAGTTGTTTGTCCTGATTTTTTGGTAACTCCTTCCTTAATAAGCTGTAAATTATTTTCAGCAGCATTTAATTCAGACTTACTCCTGTTTAAAGCTATTTCGTATTGTTGAAATTCTGCTGCAGGAATAACACCTTGATCAAATATCTTTTTCTGACGCTCATATACCAATTTTGCATCATCGCTATCAATTTTAGCCTGATCCAAACGAGCTTCAGCATTATTCAAATTAATCATATTAGGAATGATACGTACTTTTGCTATTAAATCACCATTTTTAACTATATCTCCCGGCTCAATATAAATTTCTTCGATGATTCCGGATACCTGGGGTTTTATTTCAATTTCTTTGCGAGGTACAATAGATCCGGTAGCAACCGTTTTGTCCTCTATGTTGGTAATAAAAGGTTTTTCTGTGGTAAATATTTCTTTTTTCTTCTTAGATTTATTATACAAAAAAACTAAAGTGCCAATAAATATTACTGCTATAAAAACCCAAATAAAAATTTTAAAAAACTTTCTCATTATGATATGATTTTAAATTTTAACTATTTTAAATTTATATTATTATTCGTCTCTCAATGCATCAATAGGTTTTATACTTATTGCTCTTTTTGCAGGTATAAAACCGGCAAAAACACCAAATATAACAAGTATAAACAAAGCCATTAATGCGACATTAAGGTTAACTCCTGCATGAGTAAAAAAAGGATTATCTGAACCTGAATTATTTGCAATCATTTTAATAAGCTCAATAACTCCAACCCCTAAAACTATACCCATATAACCAGAACTGGCTGTTAAAAATATTGCTTCTGTAATAATATTATTCATAATTTTGAAAGGAGTTGCTCCCAGAGCACGTTGTATTCCTATCTCCTTAGTTCGTTCTTTAACAACAACAAGCATAATATTACTAACACCAATTACTCCGGCTAATAAGGTTGCGGTTCCCACAATCCATATTAATATTCCAATACCGGTTATCATTTTAAAAATTTTCTTAAACTCTTTGGCCAGATTAAACCCACCAACAGCCTGTTCATCATCAGGAGCAATTGAATGGCGACTGCGCAAAAAGGTATTTATTTTTTGTTGAACCTGAGCAATATTTGCTTCTTTAACTGCTGTAACAGCACAAAAACCTACTTCATTACCTCTATTATAAACTTTCTGAAAAGTAGTTAATGGAATTACTATGGATCTGTCTTTATCGGAACCTAAACTGATATTACTTGCGCCTTTGGTTAACACTCCAACAACCTGAAAATAAATTCCGTTAATTTTAATATATTCTCCAATAGGGTTTTCATCTTTATCAAACAATACGTCTTTAACATATTTTCCAATAACAGCAACTTTCTTATATTCTTTAATATCTACATTATTCACAAATCTACCACTAATTATTTTTGAAGGGTCGATAAGGTTATATTCGGGAAACGTTCCTTCAACAGAAAAAGCTCCTGTTTTAGTACCTCTGGTAGCATTATTTGCTCCTTCGCTACCAAAGGCCCTTAATTTGGGAGCTATAAATTCAATTTCCGGAAATTTTTCTTTTATTGTCTGGACATCTTCATTTGTAAACATATACCTGCGATTACGGGGAAATCCTTTATAAGCTTTTGTAGTTTGTTGAGGCCATATTAATAAACTATTGGTAGCAAAATCTCCAAAGCCCTCTTGAATCATGCTTTTAAAACCCATTCCAAGTCCCAACATAATAATAAGCATAAAAATCCCCCAAAAAACACCAAACACGGTAAGAGTTGTTCGCATTTTATTGTTTTTTAACGAACTAAAAATTTCTTGCCATTTTTCCTTATCGAACATAATATGATTTATTAGCTTTATTCATCTCTTAATGCAACCACAGGTTTAATTTTAGCAGCTCTTCTGGCGGGTATATAACCTGCAAAAGTTCCTGAAATTATTAATAATATTGTTGCGCTAATGGCAACATTCATATCTATCTCCGGATTCTTAAACATCATAGAATCCGCAGGTACATTTTTAGCAATAATTTCCATCAAGGCAACACCCAAAACAAGACCAATATATCCTGCAAAACTTGTTATTAAAATAGATTCCTGTAAAATAGAACTCACAATAGACCATGGTGTGGCTCCAATAGCTTTTCTTATACCAATCTCTTTCGTTCGTTCTTTCACAACAATTATCATAATATTACTAACACCAACAATACCGGCAATTATGGTTCCTATTCCTATAACCCAAATAAAGAGTCTTATTCCCTGAAAAGCATTTTGAAATTCTTTAATATTCTCCTGATTATTTCGTATAAAAATAGCCCTGTCGTCTTCTTTGTCAAAATTATGATTTGCAGCAAATGAGGCTTTAAGTTTTTCTTCGAATTGTTTACTTTCATCAAGGGTCATATCTTTGACTGATAAAGCAATATTATTAACCCTGTTTCCCCCGTCAAAAATCATTTGAGCAGTAGAAATAGGTATGTAAACACGCCTTCTTTCTCCATCGTTATTGGAATTTTCCGAATAAACACCAACAACTTTAAAGGGTATTCCCTGAATTTTTATATACTCTCCTATAGGTGATTTCCCGTTTTTAAATAACGCTTCTTCAACTAAATCGCCAATAACAGCAACTTTCCTGGATTTTTCAATATCTATATTATTTATAAATCTACCTTTTATAGGGAAAGAATTTTCTATAAATTCCATATCTGGATGAACAGTGTTTATGCCAAAACTGCCATATTCATTTTTATAAGAAATCAGGTCGTTACCTCTTATATCGTAACGGCTTGAGATACGTTCCAAATTGTTAATCTCACGTTTTAATCTTTCGTAATCTTCATTGGTGAATCTTACATACTTCCCCGGTTGAATTCCTTTATAAGGTATACTTGTTTGTCCGGGAAAAATCCAAATACTATTGGCTGCATCAGCATCAAAGTTAGAATGGATACCATTCTCCAAACCTTTTCCGGAACCTAATAAAACAATAAGCATAAATATTCCCCAGGCAACGCTAAAGCCTGTAAGAAAAGTACGTAACTTATTCTTTTGAATAGTAGAAAATATCTCTTGCCATTTATCTATATCGAACATAGACTAATTTTTTGAAATGAACTCTGATTCAATAATTCCGTCCTTTAAGTAGATAATTCGATCTGTTTTTTCAGAAATATCTTTCTCATGTGTAACTATTATTATAGTTATTCCTGATGAATTTATCTCACGAAACAAATCCATTACTTCTAAAGAAGTTGTTGAATCGAGTGCTCCGGTAGGTTCATCGGCCAAAATTACTTTTGGTTTGCTTATCATTGATCGGGCTATTGCTACTCTTTGCATTTGACCACCTGATAATTCATTTGGCATATGATCAGCCCACTCTTTCAATCCCATCCTGTCTAAATATTCTAAAGCAATCTGATTTCTTTTTTTTCTACTTACACCTTGATAATATAATGGCAAAGCAACATTTTCCATTGCATTTTTAAATGAGATTAAGTTGAATGATTGAAAAACAAATCCAATCATATTATTTCTATAATGAGCTGCTTTTTTTTCAGTTAAATTATTCATTAGGGTATTGTTTAACTTATAATATCCTTCGTCATACGAATCAAGAATACCTAATACATTTAATAAGGTAGATTTTCCAGAACCTGACGATCCCATAACTGAAATCAACTCTCCCTGTTCAATTATTAAATCAAGCCCTTTTAAAACATGCAATTTATTATTACCTGTTATATAAGATTTATGCAATCCCTTTAATTCTATCATAAATAAATAAATTGATTATTGAGTACGACATCGAGTTACCAAGTTTTGTACCAAAGAACATATAATGCTAATATCCCACAAGTTATACCATTTAAATGTTTTGTTTTATATACCCGCTTTGTACGCATATGTACATCTACTGTACAAATTCGTACATGCTGCATTATTTCATATGAGAGTTGTTATTAACAATATTCTAAAACAATACGAAATTGATGCACTAATTATTACTTTTAAGGCATATTATTTTTCATATGAAATGCAACAAAGAATTTTTCATTCACAATTTTAAGATAAAACACTGCACAGAATTTGATGAATCGGTGTTTACTACAGGTATATCAATTTATGAAGTAATACGAATTGAGCAAGGTATTCCATTATTCCTTGAAGATCATTTAAACAGACTCTTTTATTCGGCTGATATTTCAAATTTATCAATAAACGAAAGTTATTGTGACATAGAAACATTGATTAGTGAATTAATCCAAAAAAATAACACTAACGAAGGTAAAATAAAACTCATTATCAGGTTTGATAAAAAAAATGGTTCGAACGAGCAAGATTTTTTGATTTATTTTACACCTCATTATTTTCCTTCAGTTAAAGAATATAAATACGGTGTAAAAATTGGGTTATGTCGTACAATAAGATCAAATCCTAACGCTAAAATATTAAACACTGAAGCCCGAAGAAAGGCAAACAATACAATAGTTGAAGAAAATCTTTTTGAGGTATTATTAATTAATCATGAAGGATTTATTACAGAGGGCAGCAGATCTAATATTTTTTTCATTAAAGATAACATGGTTATAACGCCTCCGGAAAAAGATGTATTAAATGGAATAACAAGAAAAAATATCTTAAAAATTTGCAGGCTAAATAAGATTGAGATAATTGAGAAGAAAGTTCACTATTCAGAACTTAAAAGTATGGACACTATGTTTTTAACAGGGACTTCTTTAAAAGCTTTGCCTGTAAGACTCTTTGAAGAAATAGAATTTAGCACCAATCACAAAATATTAAATCGTATTATAGAACTGTATGAAGAATCAATCATACGATATGTTTCTTCAAAAGATCAACTGCCTCGTAGCAAAGCTGTTTAAGTATATATCGTTAAATCATTTTCATATCGTAGCAAGTTACGGAGAATATTACCCGGAGATCCCGATTTGCTTCGCTATCGGGATCAGTTCAACTTATTAATTTTTATTCGTTCTGAACTCTAAAAATTATAGTCTCACTGAATTAACCCAACCAATTTATTAAACTCATTGTTTCTTTAAATGCATTTTCTTTTCCAAAAAGGAAATCATCATCACGATCCTGTTTTTTATAACACATCATCGGATGCATAGATTTTATTTTCTTCTCAATATTAATATCAGCAACAATTGACTTTGCATTATTACCCCATAAAAACCATATAATATCAGGATTGGCTTTTGAAATATATTTTAATAATGACATTGTAAATATATTCCAATACTTCTCGTGACTATTCGATTTTCCTATCTCACAAGTAAATGAAGTATTTAAAAGAAGCACACCTTGTTTTTCCCATTCAACAAAAAGTTCGTAAGGTGGTTTTAAAAGAAAAGCTTTTCCTATTTCATCTTTTATTTCGCTGTACTTAAGGTATTCATTATTATAAGCAAAATAAATTGCACGAATAATATTTTTCAGGGAGATATTACTAAATTTATCATCCCAGGATTTTAATGTACCAACTTCAAAAGCTCTGCCCGTTGCCACTCCATCCTGTGGGTAAGGATCTTGTCCCAGAATAATAACTTTAACATCAGCCAGGGGAACTTTAAGAAATTTTAAAACTTTGTCTGTTTCAGGAGTAAACTTTTGTTTAGATTCTAAAATATTTTTTTCAATATTTTTTAATAAAGTAACAAGCTCTGAGCTCAAAAAATCATTCCAACTATTATCAATATTATCTAAGGAATCTAAAAATACCGAAATGTTGCTCATGGAATTTTCTAATCTTGACCTTTATAAGTTTTCCACATAGCTTGTTCTTTTTTGTAGTCATAAAATGAATCGATAAACTCTTGCATTTTATCAACGGTCCATATTCCAATTGGATATTGTTTAAATATTACATCACTGCCATCCATGATATGCAAAACCGGAATACCTAAAATGTATTTTATTTCCAGCTCCATGTCAGGCAGCCACTCAATAATATCGTCTTGAAGTTTATTTATTTTTAAGATTCCAATTAAAACTTCATTCCCTTTTGCTACAAATTTTCCTAAATGCTTACAACTAATTTTTAAAATTAATATGTCCCGAATTAAAAGCACACCAATCGTTATTAATAACAATTTAGTTTCCTCCCAAGTGTATGGTGGGAGAATTAAAAATAAAATTATTATTAGATCAAGTAAGAAAAGCCAATAATTTCGTTTAATAAAAAGGAATACTCGTCCTAAATAATTTTGATCTGAATGTGTTGAATTGTAATTTAATTGCATAATATTAATCGTCTAACCAAGGATCTATATTTAAATTTGTTGATGCAAAAATATCCAAAGCCTGAAATTTAAGAATATCTTTTATCATTTCAACTTTTGATAGTATAATTTTATTCTTTGGATCAATTTTTAAAACTTTATTATAGTCATTTAGTGATTTTGAATACTCTTGTTTTATATTATAAATGTCACCTCTTAATATCAAGCAATCAACTTTGTTTAAATCCTTATCAATTAAACCAGTTAGCACTTCAATAGCCTTTGCATATTTCTGATTTTGAATATACTTGTCTATCTTCATTTTAATATCAACCATAAATTTATGCAAATTTTTCACACAAATTTAGTCAAACCAATAAAAGTTTAATTGCTTTCGTCAAATTATTCTGAGATGAATTTTTGTTTTTTGGCTATTCGAATAATTTCATCTTCGTCGCCAGCATTTAATTTTAAGAGTATATTAGCAACAAAAGTATCAATGGTATTATTATTCAGGCCCATTTTAAAGGCAATTTGCTCTTTGGTCAGGTTCTCGGCAAATTGTTTTACAATTTGTAATTCGTTTTTGGTTAAAGAGTCAAGTTTTTTAGCAATGCCATTACTATTTCCTTTAAATCCAAACTTAGATTTAAACTGGGGACAATAATAATTATTACCTTCATAAACATTTCGAACAGCTTCAACTAATTCAATAATTTTTGAATTTTTTGATACAAATCCTTTGGCACCATTATTTATTAACTGTTCAACAAACCAGTTTTCCATATACATAGTAAAAACGATTACCTTAATATTTGGATATTCGTTTTTAAGTCTTTCCGATAGTTCAATACCATCCATACCCGGCATTGAGATATCGGTAATAACTATATCTGCATTTTTGGTTTCCAGAATCTTTAAAGCTTCCATCCCGTTTTTGGCAGTTCCTACTATTTCAATATCATCCTTTGTTTTAAATAATGACATTAATCCAAAAAGTGATACATCGTGATCTTCTGCAATAACAATTCTTATTTTTTCTGTATCACTAACATCTTTTGAGTCTAATAAATTCAGAGGAATGGTTGAGTTAATAATTGTACCAAATCCACTAAAATTATCTACTTCAAATTTTTTATTTACTCTTTTTAGTGTTGAGTTTAATTTTCCGTTTCTCTCAAATTCTGAAGAATCAATAAAAGCATTCTCCACTTCTATTAAAAGATTTACATAATCATTATGTTGTATTACTTGTAGATTAACATTGAGATTTTTGGCATACTCTGCAATTAAATCGAAACAATTATCAGAAAATTCTATAATTACATCTTTTATTTCAGGCTCAATTTCATCCAAACCATTCTCAGGAAACAAGGAAAAACTAATATCTAATAAATCTTTTTTATTAGTAATCAAATCTGAAAGACGATTTTTAAGATCAGTATCTGGTAAGGGTTTATTACTAATTTCCATCGAAATTGTTTTAACCTCTTCTATAGTTTCATCAACTTCTTCTATAATCTTATTAAACGATTCACTTTTTAATTCACTGCTTATTTCGTTAATTTTTGTTTTAAGACCGGATTTTTTTTTCTCGATATTATCTTCAATTTTATAACTAGAATCTTTTTCTATAGAACTGAACAGAGATTTTTTAATTTTAATTATTTTCAATCTGAGTTTAAAAATTAAGAAAGAAAGAAATGTTATTATAATAAAAATCAAAAAGTAAAAAATGTGACTATAAAAAAACGCTTCGTCTTTATAAAATTCATATAAATACCATTTGTCACCTATTTGAATAGATATTTGATTCGATCTCTTATTATAGCGTACAACTGTAAGATTTACTTTCCCGGTATC
>DAOWML010000025.1 GCA_030643125.1 Bacteroidales bacterium | reverse complement strand
GGTCTCTAAAGTCTATAATGAAAGCTTTTGAGACTAATTTACCCGAAATAGATGCATTATTTAGCGAAGGTATAAGCATTTATGATACAGCAAAGGAATCTGAATTTATTTCTCACACCTATTATGAATGTAAAAATATTTCCATTGATTATGGTATAATGGAAAAAGCAGATAATGTATATGTTTATTGCAGTGATTTTGGTTGGGCAGATCTAGGAACATGGGGTTCTTTGCACGAAAATAGCTCGAAAGACGATAACAAAAATGCTATTTTAGGAGGCAATGTGTTTTCTTATGAATTAGAAAACTGTATTGTTAATATGCCTAAAGATAAACTTGTTGTTTTACAAGGTTTAAAAGATTTAATTATTGTAGAGTCAGGTAACATTTTATTAGTATGTAAAAAGGAAGATGAACAAGAAATTAAACAATATGTCAATGATGTAAAACTAAAACTTGGAGAAAAATATTTATAAAAAAAGAGACGTTTAAAGCGTCTCTCTTTCTATTCTATATTTATTTGTTTACTAGAACTCCCATAAATCATGCTCCATTTCAAAAAGCTCTTGCTTAATTTTCTCCGCTTCAAGTAGCGTATTTAATCCCTGCATGTAAGCCATAACTTCTCTGTTATCGTAAACATTGGTCTCCCTTACTATATAACTACTAAATCTTCTTTGAAAAAACATATCATCAAAGCTTATTCTTTGAGCATCGTTATGCCTGTTAAAAACCTCCTGTCCGGCTAATAATGGTCTTACTTCAGGAAAGTATATCCAAAATGTTCGCTGTTTTCTCATCTGACCTGTTTCAACATCCAGAAACCTTCTGATAGGACAAATTGCCAGCACCCTTACCTTCATAATTGAATGCTGTTTATCAAAATACCATTGTTCTTTTAGTTCGTACTGATAAACTTCGTCGTACTTTATTTCTCCTTCAATTACTGTCAGTACTAATTCACCAGTATTTGGATTAGGCACGTATTGAGTGTCAGGCAAAGCATCGAACATCTGATACACTTCATCTCTTGTTGCCAGTTCTTTAAACTCATGGTCTTTAAAAGCTGTTAAACCTTCGTTATTAATTCCATATATTAATAAGCTAATCAAGCTTTTTCTATCATCCATATCAACTATAGGATAGTAGAAAGGATGATTCATTTTTTCTCTACAATCTATAATCTGCCAGATTTTCTTTGTCCATAATATATCAGCTTCTCTTAGATTTGCATATGGTACTGGTCTTTTACCTGGTATATTTTCTTTTATATATACACCATCATTTACATTCTGGGCATAACTTTGTTGTTCGTTAAAAATTGCGCCAAAAATTCCAATAACAAGTAAAACAACAAAAAATCTTTTCATAGTAATATTTTTAAATTTTAAATTATTTCAAATACAATAGGTGCTAAATTTCTAACACTACCATCAGGCCCAACAGCTTTAATATCCTCTATATTTAATCTTTGTGTTCTTCGTAAGTTCTTAATTAAACTCCGTTGTGCTTTGGTAAATATATTTCCTTTAGTACCTGCGTCAATGGTATAACCTCCTCTGTCGGTAGTAGATACAGTAAATTGAGTAATCTTAAATTCCAAATCAAATTCAAAATTTTCCATCACGGCGAATACTCCTGTTTGAGCCGCCAATACATTTTTCTGAATTTTACCACCCTTTTTATTAGCAACTTTAACAACCGGATCCGGTAAACCTCTTACTCTAAATTGAGCAGTTCCCATATTCTTTTTTACTCCGTCTATTTCAGCCCGAACAGAAATTAAGCTATTACCAGGTCTTTTCGGCAGAACAATATAATCACCATCCCTTTGTTTTCTTATACTACCATTTGTAATACTAGGCGAAATTTTATTGCCTGCAACACCCGCAATAGATATGCTCACCGGATTTTCAACACCAACATAAAAAACATTCATTTTAGTTGGAGAAACAACTAAATTAGGTTTAGCAACCTGATATTCGCGTTTAAAAGCTCTGGTAATATAATTACCATCAGGCCCCATCAATTTAATTAATCCGCCCCAGGTTTGTTTACCTAAGCCCGACCCCATACTAGAAAATTTTCCTCTACCATTTATAACTTCACACGTATCATAACTACCAACCATCTTATATTTATATATTCCTTCGTCAGTTAATGTTGAATCGTATCGACCAATTAAAACAATTGGAGGAGCAGTAGTATCAACTGCTGCAATAAACACGTCTGCCAGATATTCATTCCCTTGCAAAACATAACTGGTATTTGGAATTACTGTAGCTTCTAATTTATTAAAAGGTATTGAACCAGCAGAAATTTGATTATATAAATACTGAACTATTTCCGATTCAGAGTTGCGAATATCAACCTGCATTTTTGTTAGTAAAGGCATTACTGCAGCTAAAGGCATATGCGAAAAATACTTTACTTCCCATACTTTCCTTTCTCCATCTTTTGAAGGAGGAGGATCATTTGTTTCCAAATTAATTTCAAGAGAATGAATAACTGTAAGGTCATCTTCATCAACTAAACTAACTAAATATTCTCTGTATTCCTGAATTTTTTTCTTTAATTCAAATGCTTTACCATCCATGT
Source organism: Bacteroidales bacterium (assembly GCA_030643125.1). Taxonomy (GTDB): domain Bacteria; phylum Bacteroidota; class Bacteroidia; order Bacteroidales; family UBA12077; genus UBA12077. Next base: position 10,629 of record DAOWML010000025.1, on the reverse strand, counting down.
TTGGCCCGATTAATACCCGGCTAGGTGCATCAGATCCATCTTTACCCTCAATATTTTCGTTAATTATTTCTCCTTCCTCCGTAATAACACCATCCTCAATATCTCCTTGTCCGTTATCAGCAATAATTTCTTTTTTTAAATCCTGAATATACTCGAATAATTCATCAGATCGTCTTTTTACCTCATCAGCCTTATCTTTCCACGGTTTTACCTTAATTTCATTCTGAACGTATTGTTGGTTAAAGTCACTATAAAGAACCTGATTTTTTTCAGTATAATTTTTAGCTGTTTTTCTCAAACCATGATCAACAGCGCCAAATGCATCTAAAACTTCAGCAGAAACATTTAATGCTAACATAGCTGTTAACACCAAATACATCATACCGATCATTTTCTGCCTGGGAGTTTCTTTTCCGTGAGCCATAACAAATTACTTGTTAGTAATATTCATTGCAGACAGCATATTACCATAAACATTATTTAATGCTGCCAAATTATTATTTAGTTTAGCAATTTCTTCTCTATAAACATTTGTCTCATCTGCCGAACCTTTAAGATTATTCATTATTCCATCTAATTCATCAAATAAGTTCTTTGATGATTTTAAATGTTCATTTGTGCTTTGCATTTGTAATTCATACACAGAATTTAATGCAGATAAATTTTTATTTAAAGATTCCAGTTTTTCATTATATGTCTGATTTCCATTAGAAATCATTTCAATATTTGCTTGTATTTTTTCTTCTATATTTTTATAATTTGTAATAAAACCATCGCTAGCTTGAGCAAGTTGTTCTGCAACATTTTTACTTGATTCATCCATCATTTCAGAAGATTTCTGATATGAATCGACTAAACCTTCAACCGAACCGCTTAACTTTTCGGCTGATTGTCCATAAGATTCTGTCATAGAAGAAACTGACTCAGAAGCAGCCTGAATATTATCAACAAACTGATTGGTTGCTTGAGCCGCATCTGAAACGTTTATTAAATTTTGTGTCGTTTGATTTAAATTTTTTAATCCTTTCCCTAATTTTTCAAACAATTCGGGTTTAATATCAGCACTTTCCAACATTTCGTCAAGTTTACCAAACCCTCCTCCTCCTCCAGAAACTCCTTCTCCTCGTGCTATTGGAGCAAATTCATCTTCAGTAAGGCCTGTCAACTCCGGATATACAAGTGTCCAATCAACTTCTTCGTGCATTGGTTCAAAAGCTGAAAAGAAGAAAATTATTACCTCGGTACCCATCCCTGCTATTAACATCTCAGAAGCCATCGGCCAGTGCATAATTTTAAATAAGGCACCTCCTATAACAACGGCGGCTCCAATACCATATAATTTTGCCATAAAGTTCTTCCATCCTGAACTTTGAACTAATTCTGCCATATTAATCATAACACAAAATTTTAAAGTTTCTAAATAACTACAAACTAATTAACACCCAAATATGAACGTACACATCTAAAGCCTATATAAGATTTTGCAGAATCCTGAAATTCATACGCTCTGGTTCCATTTTGTAAAAAATATCCGATATCTTTCCATGAACCACCCCTTAATACTTTACGTTTCATTGATGGTGGGTCGTCTGGCAAAGATTCATATTTATAATCAGGATTCATATCGTGCATAAAACTATAAGCTGATTCGTCAAATGCGTTGGCTGTCCATTCTGAAACATTTCCTGCCATATCAAAAAGACCATATTCGTTTGGAGAATAACTACCAACAGCTACAGGTATCATTCCACCATCATCAACATAGTTACCTCTTAATGGTTTGAAGTTTGCTAAAAAACATCCTAACTTATTCCTTGTGTACATTCCGCCCCATGGATACATTGAAAGATCTAAGTTTCCTCTGGCTGCATATTCCCATTCCGATTCGCTCGGTAATCTAAAATCCTGAACAAATCCTTCACCACTTCTCATTAATTCATTATTTAGATATTGTGTTCTCCAAACAGTGAATGCTCTAGCCTGCTTCCAAGTTACACCAACCACAGGATAATTATCAAAAGAAGGATGCCAGAAATACATATTTGTATAAGGCTCGTTAAACGAATATGTAAAATCACTTATCCAACAAAGAGTGTCGGGATATACATTAATGACATCTCTTAGTACAAATGCTGAACGATCTTCAACATCCATTCTTTCTCCTTGTGAATTTATAGCAGATCCTGTATATTCTTTGGTATCGAAATTATATCTGTTAGATTTTAACGCTGCTTGGTTCATGTCAACTCGATAATACTCAAACATTAGTTTTCGGGTATCAATTTCCTTACGACGATAAAATCTTTCATGTTCAGCCAAATATAATTCGTTTAATATTTCGGACTGTTCTTCATCCATCATATCTATTTCAACATCCCAGTTGATAATTGGTGGTTCAATTGGATTTCCAAATTGATCTTCTGCAATAAGAAAATCTTCAATTTGTTCACCTAATTTTCTTCGCATAATAGAATCACGAACATAATATACAAACTGACGATACTCATTATTAGTTATTTCCGTTTCGTCCATCCAAAAGGCATCAACAGAAACTGTTCTCTGATAAGCTATCATTGCCCAAGCAACATCCTGGTCACTTGGCCCCATGTTGAAACTCCCCATTGGTACGAAAACCATACCGTATGGTTGGGATTCAAACCATCCTTTTCTGCCTTGAACTCCGGTTAATTCTCCAGCATTGTATTTACTACAACTAAAAGAGATTGCCAATAGTATACTAACAACAAGTATTTTTTTCATGATATTTTAAATATTTATTTTGCAAAATAACAATAATTCTTTAATTTTTTATTATAAATTTTATAAAAATCTTATACTCTTATACTTTTCTGGTGTTTTATCTTTCTTAACATCTAAACAAAATCCCATCATTATTTCATGTGTTCCATTATTATATCCCATTAAATCGGAGACAACAAAGTCGTATGAATAACTAACTTTCACCCATTTAAATAATTCTAATCCCAAAATACCAGAAATTGCATTATCCGTTCTTAGAGAAACGCCACCCCATAACTTTTTATTGTATGCAATTAATGCATTTATTGCTAATTGAGAGTTTGTACCATCAGACTGAACTACAATGCCTGGTTTAAATTCCAATAAGGGATTAGCAAATGGCAGATTATATCCGGCTATTATATAATAATGTCTTTTTAAAGATGGTGTTCCTTTATCAAATTCAAATTTTGGTTCATTCAAATGTGTAGATGAAATTCCTAAATACAAATCTTGAGTTTTATAATATAACCCGAAACCAAAATCAAGAAAAGTCATTGCCTCGCTACCATTTTCAGGTATTGCATTATCGATAGCCGGATCGTCTGTTGGAGTAATCCATTCTGAACCTTGTAAATCGATTGCAGAATTAGCAACTCCCCACTTCACACCTATTCCTAACTTTCCATTACCAATAGGCTGTTTATATGCAATTGATAAATTGATTTTAAAGTCTTTATCAAACCCTAATTCATCATTTTCAAGAGAAAGTCCCAATCCAAATCTGTTTTTTATAGCGGCATCAACATTAAAAACGGTAACTGAAGGTGCTCCATCACCAAACTCTGTCCATTGTACTCTTTGCAACGCGTAAGCGCAAATTTTATCTTCACTCCCTGCATATCCGGGATTTATTAGCAACTGTGTAAACATTGTCTGGGTAAATTGAGGATCTTGTTGTGCCTTTAGCAGCAAAGAAACCATTAATAAAATGGCAAGAAACAGAGATTGTTTTTTCATATTAAATACTGTATTCCTCAATTATAATAAAGATTACCAAAAGTAAAATAAACGAAAATAATATTTCTAAACAAATTTTATAAACATTTAAATGTTCATATCCTTATAAATATACATCTTTTATACTGCTGAAAATTAATAAGGTTACTAATGATTGTTTTTTTTACAAAGATTTTTATCAAAGAATTACTTTTGTTAATTTATCTTCTGGAATGTTTTTAACCACCTTTCCGGAACATCTCCATTACCTGCATCTGTGTAATCGTCGTAAGTACATGATATCAAAACATGTTTTGTAGTATTGGTTTTAAAAGATGGAACCTCTACCCACCAGCGATCTGTTTTTTCGCTTTTATAAAAAACTAATTCTTGCTTGAAACTATCCAGATTTACAATAAACTTTTTGTAATCCTGATCATTTTCAAATGGATATTCCGTAATCCTATTGATATAACCATCAATAAAATACCAGATGATTTGAGCAATCAGGTGAGCCGTTTGAGAATTTATATCAAGCTCAAAATTATAATCATAAATACCAAATGAAGATAACTTAGAGCTCAAACCAGCATATCGTGCCATTTGACAGATTTCTTCACCATAATAACCGTTTGGAGAAGGATGTGTTTGTCCAAAAGCATCAGATTGTCTAACAGAAGAAATATTCAGTCCTATTAAATCGGCATCCCTAAAAATTGGTTCAACTTCTTTTATTTTAGAACGAATATAACCTAATCTATAAAAAAAATGTAATTGATCTGAAAGATATTTTGTTATTTTAGAATTAACAAAGTGTGTTTGATAACCAATATTAGAGAAAAAGAATAAAGATTCATTATTTTCGACTATTACTTTCCATAAGGCCGATTTAAATTCTTTTTCACGATTTTCTACTATATTAATTTTACTATCGATAGTAACAAGATTTATTTTCTTATCAAGCTTTTGATATGCTAAATAGTTTGGATAAATGATGTCTTCAGAAGATCCTATAATAATAGGAATAATATTTAATGCTAACAATTCAACTATTACATCTCTTAATCCTATTGAATGATCATTAGTAGTATTCCCACATTTTAAATTTCCTAAATCATATATTTTAACCTGCTTACTAAAAGATGACAGGCTATAGAGATATTCTCTAATCTTTAATAAACCATTAACCGACTCGTTAATATTTTCAGGTTGATTGTCAGGAACACCAATAATAGCAACATTATAATTTTCAATTGCTTTTATTTTTTTCTCAGATGTATGAACAGAAACAGAAGAAATTAACTGATCTTTAGGGTTTGTAAAATCTCTAATAGCAAATTTTAAATCTATTGGATCTAAATAATCATTCAAATTCATGTACTAATTTTTCAAGGTTTATATTTTATTGAAAAATCTTATTTTTTTGCTGACCCCTTTTTTGAACTTATTTTTTTAGTTTTCTTCCCTTTTTCTGATTTGCCATTATTTTTAACAATTTCCATACATTGTTTCAATGTTAAGCTTTCGGCTTCGGTTCCTTTAGGAATTCTATAATTTTTCTTTTTGCAAACAATATAAGGACCCCAGCGTCCATTAAGAATTTGGAGATCTTTATCTTCTTCGAATATCTTAATAGTTCTTAAACGGTCTTTTTCTCTTTTCTCTTCGATTAACTCTATAGCACGGTCAAGTTCAATTTTATAAGGATTATCTTCCTTTTTTAAAGAAATAAAATTTGAGTCGTGCCTTACATAAGGCCCAAATCGGCCTATGGAAACTACAACTTTTTTATCTTCATACTGACCTAAATCCCGGGGCAATTTAAACAATTCCAATGCCTCTTCAAGAGTAATTGTTTCTAAATGCTGTCCTCTTTGAAGAGATGCAAACCTCGGTTTTTCCTCATCATCTTTAGAACCAATTTGAACCATCGGACCATAAGGTCCAATTTTTGCAGTAATAGGTTTCCCTGTTGCCGGATCATCACCAAGAATTCTTTCGCCAACACTTCTGCTTGAAGTTTCGAGAGTAGTCTCTACTGTTTTATGAAATGGCTTATAAAATTTATCTATCATTTTTGACCAGCTCAGCTTGCCATTTGCAATTTCATCGAATTCTTCTTCTACCGAAGCTGTAAAATTATAATTAACAATCTCATTAAAATGTTCTGCAAGAAAATCATTCACAACTATTCCAATATCATTAGGGAATAGTTTCTTTTTTTCTGCTCCTGTGATTTCCTTTTTCTTAGTTTCTTTAATTTGATTGTTAAGTAATGTATATGACACGTATTCACGATCTTTCCCCGGCCTGTCTTCTTTTACTGCATATCCCCTGTTTTGAATAGTTGAAATTGTCGGAGCATACGTTGACGGACGGCCTATTCCCAGTTCTTCTAGTTTTTTAACTAAACTTGCTTCTGTATATCTTGGAGGATAATGTGTAAATCTTTCAACAGCCTGAATTGAATTCTGTTCTAAGTCTTCACCCTTATTAACTGCTGGCAACAAGCCTTTTACTTCCTCATTATTCTCATCATCGGTCGATTCAAAATAAACTTTTAGGAAACCATCGAACTTAAGAACTTCTCCAATAGCTACAAATTTATGTTCATTATTTGAAATGTCTATGGTAATAGTCGTTTTCTCTAATTGAGCCTCGCTCATTTGAGAAGCAACCGTTCTTTTCCATATCAAATCATACAATCTCTTTTCTCTTTCAGCCCCCGAAACTTCTTGTTTCTCCATAAAAGTTGGTCTGATTGCTTCATGAGCCTCCTGTGCTCCTTTTGACTTTGTCTTGAAATTTCTTGTTTTAAGATATTTTTCACCAAATTCATTTAAAATAACATTTTTTGCTGCACCAATCGCCATAGAAGACAAACTAACAGAATCAGTTCTCATGTAAGTAATTTTCCCTGATTCGTATAGCTTTTGTGCAATTGTCATTGTTTGAGCAACAGAAAATCCAAGTTTTCTGCTAGCTTCTTGCTGCAAAGTTGATGTGGTAAAAGGAGCAGCGGGAGATTTTTTTCCTGGTTTTTTAACAACATCTGTTATATTGAAAGATGCAATTTTACATTTTTCTAATAACTCCAGCATTTTTTCAGGTGATTTAATCTTTTCTGATAAATCTGCTTTTAATTCTTCATTCTTATTTGTTTTAAAAAGACCTGTTACTTTAAAGAAAGATTCACTCTTAAAATTTATAATTTCTCTTTCTCTTTCAACAAGCAATTTAACAGCAACTGACTGAACTCTCCCTGCCGATAGTGATGGTTTTACTTTTTTCCACAAAACAGGAGATAATTCAAATCCCACTAACCTGTCCAAAATTCTTCTTGCTTGTTGTGCATTAACAATATTTTCATCAATTAATCTTGGATTCTTTATTGCATTCTGTATTGCTTCTTTTGTAATCTCGTGAAAAACTATTCTTTTTATCTTCTTAACATCCAAATCAAGAACTTTCATTAAATGCCATGCTATTGCTTCTCCCTCACGATCTTCATCGGAGGCTAACCACACAATTTTAGCCTCTTTTGCAATCTTTTTTAATTCCTTAACAACTGCTTTTTTATCATCCGGAATAATATATTGAGGTTCATAATCTTTTTCTATATCAATTCCCAAATTCTTTTTTGCTAAATCTCTAATATGTCCAAAACTTGATTTAACTTGAAAATCTTTCCCTAAAAACTTCTCAATTGTCTTTGCTTTTGCAGGTGACTCAACAATAACTAAATTTTCAACCATAAATATTTTGATTTTGAAGAATTTATAAAATGACACAAACTTAATATAAAAAGTATTTTAAGTTCAAAATTTTGAATTAAATATTATTTATTAATTTTACAAGCACTCGAAAACCGGCAATATGAACAAAATTAAAGTTACAACAAAATTTTATATACGATTGTTTTGGATATTGGTATCAATCCCAATAATAATAATCATTTTATTTTTTACACTAATATCTTTTGAGAAGTTAGGCGAAATGCCAACTTTTGAAGAATTAGAAAACCCGGAAAATAACTTAGCTTCTGATATTTATTCAGATGATGGAGTATTAATAGGAAATGTTTTTTGGGATAATCGATCTTATGCAAAATACAATGATATCCCTCAAAATGTTATTGATGCTTTAATTGCAACGGAAGATATCCGCTTTCATAAACACTCAGGAATTGATGCAAGAGGATTAGCACGAGTTTTAGTTTATTCTATATTGATGAATAATCGATCTTCCGGAGGAGGTAGTACAATTACGCAACAACTTGCAAAAAATCTTTTCCCAAGAGATACAACAACATATACGTCTTCGATTGGAAGAAATATACATCTTGGAACAACAAAATTTAAAGAATGGGTTACTGCTGTAAAACTGGAACGTAATTATACCAAGGATGAAATCATTGTAATGTATTTAAATACAGTTCCTTTTGGAGGGATAACATATGGGATTAAATCAGCAACTAAAACTTATTTTAACAAACCCTCTGACTCGTTAAAAGTTGAAGAATCGGCCTTGCTTATAGGCCTTTTAAAAGCTCCTACTTATTATAGTCCCGTACGAAATCCTGAAAGGTCAAGACTAAGGAGAAATATTGTTCTGAGTCAAATGAACAAGTATAATTATATTACTAATGAAGAATTTGATTCGTTAAGCATACTTCCTATTGAATTAAATTATAAATTTCAAGATCACAATGTTGGATTAGCAACCTATTTCAGAGAATATTTAAGACTTACATTAAATAAATCAAAACCAAATAAAAGAAATTATTTTTCATTAAGAGATTACAGAAACGATTCGATAGAATGGTATACAAATCCTTTATATGGATGGTGTAAAAAGAATAAAAAGCCGGATGGTTCTTATTATGATTTATATCGTGATGGATTAAAAATTTACACTACGATTGACTCAAGAATGCAAAAATATGCAGAAGAAGCATTAGTTAAGCATCTTAGCCAAGAATTACAAGATGATTTTAATACTGAACAAGAGAATAATCCTAATGCTCCATATTATCAGGAATTAGCCAGGGAAGATTTAAAAGACATTATTGATCTCGCTATGCGTAGAACGGAAAGATATAGAAGTTTACGCCGAAGAGGTGTAAATATGGATTCTATAAGAGCGGTATTCAATACACGAATTGCAATGACTGTTTTTTCATGGAAAGGAAAAGTGGACACGATTGACTCCCCTGGATTCGTTACTTTATTATAAAAATTATTTAAGAGCCGGGTTCGTATCTATTGATCCTCATAATGGTTATATAAAAGCTTATGTTGGTGGCCCGAATTTTAGACATTTTAAATACGACCATGTTACACAAGGCAGAAGACAAGTTGGATCAACAATAAAACCATTTCTTTATACGCTTGCAATGCAGGAAGGATATGCACCTTGTCATAAAGTTCCGAATGTCCCAAGTACTTTTATTTTAAATGATACCACATGGACACCAAAAAACTCAGGTCCAACGACTCACGACGGACAAATGGTAACTTTAAAATGGGGACTTGCAAATTCAGTAAACTATATTTCAGCATGGTTAATAAAACAGTTTAATCCTGTTTCAGTTATTGATGTTATGCGTAAAATGGGAATAACAAGTAGAATAGCTGCTGTACCTTCAATATTTTTGGGAACATCGGATATTTCACTTTATGAAATGACCAGTGCTTATTCAACTTTTTCAAATAAAGGAGTTCATGCTAAACCTATTTTTGTAACCCGAATAGAAGATAAAAATGGTACTGTATTAACCAGATTTACATCAACTAAAAATGAAGCTATAAGTGAACAAACAGCTTATTTAATGGCCGCCTTATTACAATGTGTTGTAAAAGAAGGTTCTGGCGGAAGAGTCCGTTGGATATATGAACTTTACAATGAAATTGGCGGTAAAACAGGGACAACTCAAAACCAGTCTGACGGTTGGTTTATGGGCATAACTCCAAATTTAGTTTCAGGAGTTTGGGTTGGTGGTGAAGATCGAAGTATCCATTTTAAAGGTATTGGATTGGGACAAGGTGCAAATATGGCTCTGCCAATTTGGGCAATTTATATGAGAAAGGTATATGCTGATTCTACTTTAACAGTTACAACTGACGATAAATTTGAAGAACCTTTAAATTTTTCTGTAGAATTAGACTGTGGTAAATATGAAGACAACCATACAAATCAGGAAGATTTTAACAACGATTTTTTCTAATGGCTTTTGATAACAGGAATTGACTCAATAAGTTTTTTAGTATAATCTGAAGCAGGTGATTTATAAATTTCATCTGCTTTATTTATTTCAACAAGTTCTCCATCCTTCATAACCATTATTCTATCTGCCATATATTTAACTACAGATAAATCATGTGAGATAAAAATGTAAGTTAATTGAAACTCGTCTTTTAAATCATTTAATAAATTTAATATCTCGGCCTGAACAGAAACATCCAAAGCAGAAACAGATTCATCACATATTACAAATTCCGGATTTAATATTAAAGCACGTGCAATAACTTTTCTTTGTCTTTGTCCTCCGGAAAATTCATGTGGATATTTATAAAAACTATCTAAATCTAATTTTACTTTCTTCAAAATCTCAAACACTCTTTTCTTCCGTTCTGTTTTATTTTTACCTATACCATGAACAATAAGAGGTTCCGTTAATGCATCTCCAATAGTTAATTTAGGGTTTAGCGAAGAATATGGATCCTGAAAAATTATTTGGACATTTTTTCGAAATTGTTTTAATTCTTTATTAGTCAGATCATTTAATAACTTCCCTTTATATTCAATTAACCCGGAACTTTTTTCAATTAGCTGAGCGATTGTTCTCCCCAATGTTGTTTTTCCACATCCAGATTCTCCCACCAAACCAAG
>DAOWML010000183.1 GCA_030643125.1 Bacteroidales bacterium | reverse complement strand
CCTTTAATAAGCGGCATTTGAAACATTGAACCTGCGCTCGCATCAAATATCGCTGCCGGATCAAAATTAAAATCAATTGCATACTTACCCTTACTTTCCTGGGCATTAGCATTTACAAAAATAAATGCACTAATAAATAAAATACTAATAATCTTTTTCATTTTTAAATAATTTAATGTGTTTACAATTTAAAGTTCTATATTAAACAATCATTTGACACATAAAAAGCATTTTGTTACAATTAACTAAAGAAAGCATAAAATATTTTTGGGATTTTTATGGCTCTAAAAATTCAATATTCCTTCTAAGTCCTTTGAATTTTGTGCGTTCTACAGGAGAGTTTTTAAAAAGCTTTTTAAAAGTAGGTTCATTCAAATTTTGCCAATCTTCTTTCGTAAAGGTTTTTAGCTCATCAGAAATATTAAAAGCTTGTTGGTTATGAGGTTTCATCTTTGAGTTCCAGGGACAAACATCCTGGCAAATATCGCAACCAAAAATCCAGTCTTTCCATTTACCTTTCATTTCTTCAGGTAAATCGCCTTCCTTTTCTATAGTTAAATACGAAATACATTTTCGGGCATCCAAGCGATAAGGACTTAAAGCCTTTGTTGGACAAGCATCAATGCATCTTGTACAGGTTCCACAATAATCTTTTTCCCGATAGCTATCGGGATGATCGTATTCCAGTTCCAAATCAATAATTAACTCACCAATAAAAACGAACGAACCGAATTCCTTTGAGATTAAATTAGTATTTTTTCCTATCCACCCTAAACCTGATTTTGCTGCCCAAACTTTATCCATTACGGGTGCCGAATCTACAAAAGCACGACCACTTACATCTCCAATTTCAGTTTGAATAAATTCTAATAAATCGTGCAATTTTTCTTTTACAACAAAATGATAATCTTTACCATATGCATATTTAGAAATTTTGTATGTATTATCTTTTTGAAGTTTTCCCGGGTAATAATTAAGCAAAACTGAAATAATAGATTTCGCTCCCTTAACTAATTTTCTTGGATCTGTTCGTTTTTCAAAATTATTTTCCATGTAATTCATTTCACCATGGAAACCATTATTGAGCCATTCTTGAAGTAGTTGAGATTCATTATCGAGAAATTTAGCCTTTGAGATTCCAACAGCAGAAAAGCCAAGTTCAAGTGCTTTTTCTTTGATTAATTTGCTTATTTGAGATTTGCTTTTCATAGTATTAGCTACATGCCGCAGGCTACATGCTTCATGAACGATTTAATTTACTCATTAATCCTGAAAGCATTTTTTGGACTGTCTTTGTCTTGTCAATTAAACCAGATATTTCGGTTGAACTTACAATCTCTAATTTCTCAACAATAATTAACTGTGTTTCCAATTCAAAAGCAGAACCTAAAGCAATTTCAAGAAATCTGAAATAATCTCGTTCACTAAACCTGCTACTTCCTTCTGCAATATTCGATGGAATTGATACAGCGGATCTAGTTACCTGACTAGTCAATCCATATTTTTCTGTCGCAGGAAAATCTTTTGAAATCTCATAAACAAAAGTAACAAGCTCAATACTTTTTTGCCAAACATTTAATTTTTTAAAATCTTTCATGAATTATCTTTTAGTATAAAACTAAATATAAAACATGATGTTTCAAAATTAATGAAGATTGTAGCTTGTAGCTTTCTACTTGAAGCTTTTATCAGATATCAAATATAATTTCAAGCAGATATTATGTTAATAACCTCAGTTCGATATAATAATTATTTACAGCCTCATGAGGTTTTTCAGAGACAAGTCATATTTTTGAAAGACTATCGGGATAATCTAAAAAAATATGAGGCAGTATATGGAAAACCCCATGATGCCCATAGGGAAAGCAAATATAGCGTAATCTTTAAAAAAGAAACCTTTTGAAATAACCCGTTATTGCTGCAAGATTTCTTCTTCAAATTTCACACTCTATTTGCTTTCTGTAAATTTATTCTTATCTCGAATTGAGGTTAATAGATTCTAGAGCAATCCGAGATCTAACATCGCTTCTTCGCTCATCAGGCTTTTATCCCAAGGCGGATCAAAAACCAAATTAATTTTTGCTTCTTTCACTCCTTCGATGGCATTGGTTTTTTCATTCACTTCACCAAGAAGTTGATCTGCCATTGGACAATTTGGAGCTGTTAAAGTCATTTTTATTTCAACCTTTTTGTCATCATCAACGTCGATGGCATAAATAAGCCCAAGGTCGTATATATTCACAGGAATCTCAGGATCGAAAATTTCTTTTAACGTTTTAACAATCTCTGCTTCTAAAGCCATAAAATCATTTTGTTCCATAATCCAATCTTCTTAATTTCCTTCCCGATAGTTATCGGGATGCATTATATGCCATAGCATACAATTTCATTTGCTTAAGCATTGCCAACAAACCATTTGATCGTGTAGGCGATAAGTTTTGTTGTAATCCAATCTTATCAATAAAATATAATTCATTATTTAGGATATCAGCAGGTTTTTGGCCACTTAAAACCCGAACCAACAAAGCCGCAATACCTTTTGTAATAATTGCATCACTATCAGCTGAATATTTCACCACATCACCTTCCATTTCGGCAAAAAGCCAAACTTTCGACTGGCAACCTTCAATTAAATATTCTTGTGTTTTATATTTAGAATCAATAACCGAAAGGTCTTTACTAAGTTCAATTAAGTAATTGTACTTATCCATCCAGTCATCAAATACTGAAAACTCTTCAATAATTTCGTCCTGTTGTTCTTTTAAAGTCATATTGATATTTTTTATTGCAATTTAGCTAAACATCTGCTTAACAGTCAATAAAGCTTCGTGTAATTTATCAATTTCTTCTTTTGTATTATAAAATGAAAATGATGCACGAATTGTTCCTTCAATACTAAATCTATTCATCAATGGTTCTGCACAATGATGACCGGTACGAACAGCAATTCCCATTTTATCAATTACCATTCCTGCATCGTAATGGTGAATATTATCAAGAACGAAAGATATTACACTTACTTTTTTTTGAGATGTTCCGATAATTTTCAAACCATCGATTGATTCCAGTTTTTTGGTTGCATAGTCCAGTAATTCTTTTTCGTATGTAGCTATATTTCCTAATCCAATATTCTGAATATAATTAATGGCTGCTACTAATCCAATTGCTCCAACGTAATTTGGTGTTCCTGCTTCGAACTTAAATGGCAGTTCGTTAAAAGTAGTTTTTTCGAATGTTACTTTTTTAATCATTTCTCCACCGGTCATAAACGGAGGCATTTCGTTAAGCAACTTTTCTTTTCCATACAGTACGCCAATACCATTTGGGCCATATATTTTATGACCTGAAAAAACAAAAAAATCACAATCCAGTTCCTGCATATCAATATTGCCGTGCTGAATACTTTGAGCACCATCAATTAAAACAGGAATATTTTGTTGATGTGCAATATCAATAAGCTTTTTAACATTATTTACCGTTCCTAAAGCATTTGAAACCTGATTTACAGCTACAATTTTTGTTTTCGGAGATATTAATTTTTGATATTCATCTAATAATAATTCTCCCTTATCATTTATCGGAATTACTTTTAAAATTGCCTTTTTTCGTTCGCAAAGCATTTGCCAGGGAACTATATTTGCATGATGCTCTACTGTAGAAATAATAATCTCATCTCCTTCGGAAATATATTTTTCTCCAAAAGAAAATGCAATAGTATTGATCGATTCGGTTGTCCCGCTTGTAAAAATTACTTCGTGATCATGCTTAGCATTAATAAATTTCCGAACTGTTTTTCGGGCATCTTCGTAACGCTGAGTTAATTGTTCGCTCAGATAATGTACTCCACGATGAATATTACTATTCTCATGAGAATAAATTTTGAGCTCTTCATCGATCACAACTTGCGGCTTTTGAGTAGTTGCACCATTATCGAAATAAATCAAAGGTTTATTATAAACCTGTTGATTTAAGATTGGAAAATCATTACGAATCTTTTGGATATCTAGGCTAATCATTAGTGACATTTTTAATAAAATCTTCTCATTGCTTATTTCTTAGATCCCTCGTTTATCACTCGGGATCAGTTCGACTAAATGATTTCTATTCTACAAATCAAAGTCTCACTGAGTTAACAACAATGCATTTGACAATTATTACATCGTGATAATTCACCACGTAAACGCTTATCAACCAAATCCTGTATTCGCTCTTGTAAAGCAGGAACCTGAATTTTATGAATTACATCATGCGCAAATGCATACATCAGTAAAAGCTTTGCTTCCTTTTTATTAATACCGCGAGAACGTAAATAAAATAACGCATCCTCATCTAACTGGCCAACAGTTGCCCCATGGCTACATTTCACATCATCGGCATAAATTTCCAATTGTGGTTTAGTATTAAAATCGGCATCATCAGTAAGCAAAATATTATTATTTGTCTGGTATGCCAGAGTGTTTTGCGCATCCTTCCTTACTAATACTTTACCATTAAAAGCTCCTGTGGCAAAATCGTCCAAAACACCTTTAAATAATTGACTACTCGTACAATTAGGATTAGCATGATCAATAAATACATAATTATCAATATGCTGGCCTTTATCGGTTAAATATAGGCCATAAGTGTTGTTTTCACAGCCTTCACCGTTTAATAATACATTTACATTATTTCTGATTAAACCACCGTGTAATGAAATATTATTTGCACTTACGCGACTATCTCTTTCCTGATGGAAATATAAATGAGAAACCTGCTTTGAACCATTATGCTCATTTTGCATTCTTGAAAAATCAAATTGTGCATTTTCACCAATGTAAAACTCAGAAACTGAATTTGTAACAAAATTAGGCATTGATAATGTATGGTCACACACAACAATTGATGCCTGACTATTCTCTTCAAGAATAAATAAATTACGATGTTGAGTCAATCCCTCCTCATCGTCCATTAATATATTTATAATCTGAATTGGTTTCTCAATTACAACCCCTTTAGGAACATATAAGAAAACGCCATCTTTTACAAATGCTGTATTTAATGCAACCAAACCTTCATTTTCAAAACCGGCATATTTAGCAAAATGCTTTTTTACCAAATCAGGATATAATTCTGCAGCTTTTTGAAAGCTCCCAATTATAACACCTCCTGGAAGTTCTTGAATTAAATTTTCTCTATCGTAATACCAGCCATTTAAAAGAAGAATAACTTTAGTATTTAAATCCGGAACATCACATTT
>DAOWML010000217.1 GCA_030643125.1 Bacteroidales bacterium | reverse complement strand
TTTTCAATATTCATTTTTATTTGGGCTGCTATAGTTTCTTATAGCCGGATTTATCTGGGTGTTCATTTTCCCTTCGATGTATTAGGAGGTGCAGCATTGGGAAGCCTTATAGGTTATTTAGTTTATTTATTACACAATTTTACTTTACATAAATTATCAAAACATTTTAAGTAGAATAGTGTTCATCTATCATAATTGATTAGAGTTAATTAAAAAAAAGGAATGTTTGAATAAAAATGATTAGGTTGGAATATTGGAACAATGGAATAATGCATATTCTAATTATTATTGGACAACATATAATCTATTTCCCAATCTTCCATTTTTCCAGTATTCCTAATAATGAATAGTATAAATCTATGATTTCAAGTTAAATTTTATTTAGAATTATTGTTTTTATTTTTTACCGAACAGAATGCTTTGTATTCAAAACAATATAACCAATCCGTATTTTAATCTTGCTGCAGAGGAATATGTTTTAAGGAATTTTAAAGAAAATTGCTTCATGCTTTGGCGCAATAAACCTTCTATTATAGTTGGGAAACATCAAAATACTTTAGCCGAAATAAATTTTGAATATGTAAAAGAGAACAATATTGATGTAGTTCGTCGGTTGTCAGGAGGAGGTGCTGTTTTTCATGATTTAGGTAATTTAAATTTTACATTTATTCAAAATGTAGAAGGTGACGATAATCTTGTTGATTTTAAAAAATATACAAAACCAATAATTGAAGTTTTGCATCAATTAGGTATTAATGCAAGATTTGAAGGAAGAAATGATATTATGATTGATGGTAAAAAGATTTCCGGAAATGCTGAGCATATATTTAAGAAAAGAGTCTTACATCATGGAACGCTTCTTTTTTCATCTGTTATAAGTGATTTGTCGCAGGCTTTAAAAGTAAACCCTTTAAAATATCATGACAAAGGCGTAAAATCTGTCAGAAGCCGGGTTGCTAATATTAGTGATTATTTATCAGAAAAAATGACTGTAATGGAATTCCGCGACAAAATACTTTCTTATATTTTGAATTCTGATGACAAAGCCAAAACATATAAGTATAACAAAAATGATATTGAACAAATTAATCAGCTGGTTAAAGATAAATATTCAACGTGGGAATGGAATTTTGGGTATTCGCCAAAATATAATTTTGAAAAATCTGTTGTAACAAAAAGTGGAAGATTTGAAATCCAGATGAATATTGAAAAAGGATTTATAAATGACATAAAGATTTTGGGTAACTTTCTTACTGAATATGATACTTCTAATATTCAAAAATTATTAGTTGGAATTGAGCATAAGGAGAATTCAATTCGTAAAACTTTACAAAAAACACCTTTTACAGAATATTTTCATAATACTACAATTAATGAACTGATCTTAGCGATGTTTTAATTATTGTGTTAAGCCCTTTAACTACAAGTGCTTTTGTTAATATGTAATAAAGTTATTTTTAAAATAATTTGACTCGAATTAGATTTCTTCGTATATTTAATTGAATAATTCTGTAGTCTCTGTTTTATAAGATATTCATACAATTTAACATAACCTAAAAACCCTATATCATGCAAAAGAAATTAATAATCATCAGCTTAATTTTATTCTCTTTTGTATTTGTTCAGTGTTCAAAAAAGAACAAAAAAGAAGAATTAAAGTCTCACACTAAAATTGAAAAACTTTTAGCTAATTACGCTGATGTTAAACTGGAAACTGATTTAAGCATTTTAAGCGAGAATCAGAAGAAAATGTTACCTCTGCTATTTGAATCGGCAGAATTAATTGATGAACTTTATTGGGCACAAACATGTGCTAAAAAGAATGAAATAAAAAAATCCATGACTGATGAAAAAGTCATGAAGTATTTTAAAATCAATTATGGACCCTGGGATAGATTGAACGGAATGGAACCATTTGTTGAGGGTGTAAATGAAAGGTTCGATGGAGCAAACTTTTATCCGGCAAATATGTCTTATCAAGAGTTTGATGAGTTTTCTGATTTAGATAAATATAGTTCGTATACTCTTATCCGAAGAAACGAACTTGGTAGTTTACAAACAGTACCATACCATCAGGCTTATAAAGAAAAACTGGTTAAGATAGCTGATTTAATGAAAAAAGCAGCAACATTATCCGAAGACGAAGGATTTAATAAATACCTCGAATTGCGTGCAGAGGCATTACTTAACGATAATTATTACGAAAGTGATATTGCCTGGATGAAAATGAAAGAAAATTTAATTGATTTTATAGTTGGGCCAATTGAAGATTTAGAAGACAGGTTGTACTATACAAAGGCATCGTATCAATCCATGATTTTGGTAAAGGATAAACAATCAAGTAAAGACATGGAAAAGTATTCACTACTACTTCCATATTTACAAAAAAATCTTCCGGTTGATGCTAAATATAAAACAGAAATACCCGGCAAATTATCGGATATTATGGTTTACGATGTAATTAATTGTTCAGGGTATTGGAATACAGGAAGCAAGAAAATAGCTATTACATTACCTCTTGATGGGCAAGTACAACTAAAAGTTGGAAGTAGGAAACTACAGTTTAAAAATGTTATGCAGGCAAAATTTGAAAAAATTCTAATGCCAATAAGTGACTTGTTAATTGCAGAAGATCAACTAAAACATGTGAAATTCAAAGCTTTTTTTGAAAATACAATGTTTTATGAAGTTGGAAGTGCTTTAGGGATAAAAAACACTGTTAATGGTAAAGGTACTGTTAGCGATGCTTTGAAAGAACAGAACAATGTTATAGGAGAATGTAAAAATGATATTTTAAGTTTATTTTTTGTAACTAAGCTCTATGAAATGGGAGAAATGAGTAGTGGTGATTTAATGGACAATTATGTTACCTATATGGTCGATGTATTCAGGTCGGTGCGTTTTGGAATATCAAATGATCAGGGGGTTGCTAATATGATACGATTCTATTATTTTGAAGAGCTTGGAGCGTTTACCCGTGATAAAAAAAGCGGAAAATATAGAATTGATTTCGATAAAACGAAAGAAGCAATGCTTAAATTTTCAGAAGAAATATTAGTAATACAAGGTGATGGAAATTATGATGCAGCTAAAAAATTAGTCGATGAAAAAGGATTTATTCGAGACGAACTTTTGAATGATTTGTATAAAATTCAACGTAAAAGAATCCCTAAAGATGTGGTATTTATTCAAGGGATTGATGAAGCTGGGTTAATAAATTAGGGTGAATTGAAAGGGGAGTGTAAACTCCCTTTTTTTATTTAATTATTTTCGTTTTCAGTTTTCTTTGGAGGTTCAAAGCCATAAGCAATTCCTTCAACTACATATGTTGGAGGTTCCCCAAAACCTCCGACAGATTCCTCTCTTGTTATAAGAACAATCATTCCTCCCAGATTTGCAGCTTTCTTCTGGAGTCGTATTCTTGCACTTTTTTTAGCTGATTTAGCGCTTCTGCTTCCGGCAGATGATTTAGTATTTACTTTGCCAAGTTCATATAAACCTTCAACATCGTTTTTGCGGTCAGTTATTATTACTGTTTTCCAGTCACCCTCTTCAACCATCATCATTACAGGCTTATTAAAGACTTCTTTTCTTCCATTACTGAAAATTATTTTTTGAATTTGTTTTCTTTCTACAGTAATTGATTCTTCCGAACCTGGTTCTGAGTACCTAACTGTTGCTGAAGATACATTTTTTACTTTTACAATTAATTTTTTTCTTCCAAGCATGTAAATTGTATCAAGATCTGCATATTCCTCTTGTGCAAGCAACGGGAAACTCATAAAAAAGGCTAATACTACAATTATTAAAGTTCTAATTTTCATAATTTGGAAGTTTTTAAATTTAAATATGATATTTTAATTTGCTGTGAAATTAATAAGTAAAATGTTAATATTCAAAAAATATACCAAAATGAAAATAATTTATAGTGAAAACAAATAATTAAATTAAAACGATAATTTTGTAGAGAGTATTATTTAAAATATATATAGATGTCAAGAATAATTTTTTCCGTTTATGTTTGGCTATTAGTTATAATAGTTACATTGGTTATTTCTTCACTTTTTGTTTTAACCTGGTTTCTTACAGCTCTTTTTGATAAAAAATTATTGGTTCTTAATTACCTGGCAAATATCTGGGGAAGTTTATTTACTCTGTTAGTTCCCGGATGGAAAATAAAAATTATTGGTAAGGAAAAGCTAAATAGTAAATCCAAAATAATTGTTGCTAACCATCAATCTCAGGAAGATATACTTTTAATTTATCGTCTTGGAGTTCCATTTCGTTGGATTTCTAAAGCTGAAGTTTTTAAAATACCAATATATGGTTGGTGTATGAATCTTAAAGGAGACATTAAACTTCAAAGATCAAGTAAATCAAGCATAAAGAAAATGTTTATTGATTCGGAGAAAGTACTAAGTAAAGGATGTTCAATTACAATATTTCCTGAAGGAACCAGGTCTAAAACCGGAGAATTAGGTAATTTCAAGGAAGGAGCTATTAGGTAGGAGAAGAATATCGAGATACTGCATTGTGCAGTGGATATTTAAAGTTCAAGAGAAAAAAATATTTGCTAACAATTATTTTTCACTAGAGAGGCCAAGCGAATAATAAAAATATGCGAAGAAAGAGCACAG
>DAOWML010000296.1 GCA_030643125.1 Bacteroidales bacterium | reverse complement strand
AAAACAATATAAGCCCAAAACAAATTATCAAAGCTTCCGGCTCGATTATGCGACATTATAATAAAAAGCTTGGAATGAAAGGTAAAGTATATTCTGAACCGGATAGTTTGAATATCGCTGCTGATCCTATTGTTAAATATATGAATAAATTAGCATTAGAAAAGGCAATTGAAAAAACCAAACGGTCGATGGAAAAAGCCGCTAAAGAATTAAATTTCCAGGAAGCAGCACAACTAAGAGACGAAATGTTTGCTTTACAAGGGTTGTTAAAGGAAAGGAAATAAATTATAGCATTAACTTTGACCTCTTATGGTAATTGAAATCTGAAATCTGAAACTTTATTTATATTTATCCCAAATATGATTTTAACAATTTACTTCTTGATGTATGTCTTAATCTTCTGATTGCTTTTTCCTTGATTTGGCGAACACGCTCACGTGTTAATCCAAAATTTTCACCAATTTCTTCCAGTGTCATTTCGGAAACTCCAATACCAAAAAAATATTTAAGAATATCCCCTTCTCTATCGGTTAATGTTGCCAGGGATCTATCTATTTCCAAAATTAAAGATTCATTTATCAAAGTATTGTCTGCATTCGGAGAATCATCATTTGCCAATACATCAAGTAAGCTGCTATCTTCTCCAACAGCAAAAGGCGCATCAACCGACACAGAACGCCCTGATACACGCATAGTATCTACCACTTTATCTTTCGGTAATTCCAATTTCTCAGCTAATTCATCAGGCGAAGGAGTTCTCTCATTTTCCTGCACAAATCTGGAAAAAGCCTTATTTATTTTATTTAATGATCCAACCTGATTAAGTGGCAAACGTACAATTCTCGACTGCTCAGCCAAAGCTTGCAATATAGCTTGTCTGATCCACCAAACTGCATATGAAATAAATTTAAAACCACGAGTCTCGTCGAATTTTTCAGCAGCTTTTATAAGGCCTAAATTACCTTCATTTATTAAATCGGGCAATGTTAAACCTTGATTTTGATATTGTTTTGCAACTGATACAACAAAACGTAAGTTAGCTTTTGTTAATTTCTCCAGAGCTATGCGATCTCCCTTTTTTATCCTTTGGGCTAATTCAACTTCCTCTTCAATAGTAATTAAACCCTCTCGTGCTATTTCCTGTAAATATTTATCTAAAGAGGCGCTCTCTCTGTTAGTAATTGATTTTGTGATCTTTAATTGTCTCATTGATTATAAGAAAATTTCTGCAAATTTATGTAAAACAATATTCTCAAGCTTTTTTAAAACAAGCACCAAAGATCGACAAGAATTATTCAGCTTTAACAATTTTGGTGTTTCCATGCATATTACGTAAAAGCACATCAAATTGTTTCCTTTTATTATCTCTTTTAATGGTAACATATATTTTCTCTCCCGGGCTGTGTTTTCCAATTTGTTCAGTAAGTTCAGCCGTGCTGTTTACTTTTATGTTATTGATTTTAAGAATAACATCTCCCTCTTTTATACCTGCATATTTTGCTGCTCCTTCTTTACTAACTCCTATAATTAAAATACCTTCTATTTTATCTAAATTATACTTCTCTGCAATTTCACTGTCAATATCTTTAATTGTTACTCCTAAAACCGCCCTTTGCACTTCTCCATATTTCATAATATCATCAATAACTTTTTTCACAAGATTTATTGGAATTGCAAATGAATATCCTGAATATGATCCTGAAGGTGAAATAATGGCAGAATTAATTCCAACTAACTCACCCTTTAAGTCAACTAATGCTCCACCACTATTTCCTTTATTAACAACAGCATCTGTTTGTATGTATGATTCGATAGGATAATTACTCTGATCGCGTAAAATATTTATATTTCTTGCTTTAGCACTTACAATTCCAGCAGTAACTGTAGATGTTAAATTAAAAGGATTTCCAACAGCTAAAACCCATTCTCCTACTTTTAAAATATCTGAATTCCCAAAAGAAATATATGGTAGATTTGTTGATTCAAGCTTTAATAAGGCTATATCTGTACTTGGATCGGTTCCAACTAATTCTGCTGTAAAAGTTCGTTTGTCGTTTAAAACTACTTGTATCTCATCTGATTCTTCAACTACATGATAATTAGTAACAATATATCCGTCCTCTGAAATAATTACTCCGGAACCAAAAGATACGCTTTGTTGTCTGTATGTGTCGCCAAATAACCAATTATAAATTGGGCTCTTGTAATAATCTTCACTTTCCAGATTATATTTCGATGTTACGTGAACAACAGCATGAATACTCTTCTCTGCAGCTTCAGTAAAATCAAAAAATTCTCTCTTGGTAGTTGTTGGAATTTGAGAATAATTTACTTCTTTCGAATCTAATGCTTTTTGTTTTTGAATCTCAGCATCCGACATATTTGAAATTTCTTCGTGAAAATAATTTGAATATACAATTACTGCAATAAACGCTGATAAAACAGCGATTGCTATATTCCCAAAAAATGCACGTGTTTTCATATCTCAAATATTTTAACAATTATTCTCCTTAAACGTCAAAATTAATGTCTATTGTACTAATAAGCAAAGAAGATTTATGATTATTTAACAATCCATATACAATTGCAACTTTGTAACAATTTATTTATAAGTTTACAAAAAAATATGGCTTTAGTTTAAGTTAATTTGAAGAATGTAGTGTTTCAGGACTAAAGTCCTTTGCATTTGTTTTTACTAACCCCAGCCTTAAGGCTGGGGTTATGGAAATGTCTTAATTATTGGGCTTTAGCCCTACACAGTTTACAACACTAGATTAAACTAAAGCCAAAAATACCATATGAAGGTAAATTTTTACAAATATCAAGGTACCGGAAACGATTTTATTATTATCGATAACAGGAAGAATAATATTTCACTTTCTGATATGCAGATCAATCAGTTATGTGATCGAAGATTTAGTATTGGAGCCGATGGATTAATGCTTTTAGAAAATCATCCAAGTCTTGATTTTAATATGAAATATTTTAATGCCGATGGAAAGGAAAGTACCATGTGTGGTAATGGAGGAAGATGCCTGGTTGCATTTGCAAAATCGATTAGCCTGATTGATGAAGAAGCTATGTTTAATGCTATTGATGGAGTACATAAAGCAACTGTAAATAAAAACCAATCTATTAGTCTTCAAATGCAAGATGTTAGTTATGTTAGATTAGTAAACACAAACTATTTTCTTAATACCGGATCGCCACATTATGTAACTTTCAGAGATGATATTAAAAATATTGATGTTTATAACCGTGGCAGGGAAATAAGATATAGTGCAGAATTTTCACCAGAAGGTACAAACGTAAATTTCGTTGAGTTTCAGAATAATAAATTATTTGTAAGAACTTATGCCATCTTAGTTTATACTTGGTTGTTTTTATACCTTTTTTTT
>DAOWML010000078.1 GCA_030643125.1 Bacteroidales bacterium | reverse complement strand
TTTTTTCGGGTTTTGAAAATCCCATCTTGGAATGAAATGCTAAAAAGTTATTGCCGAAATATTTGTTGGCTACATCTATTACATCTTGTTTAGTAATAACTTTTATTTTTTCAGGATAGCCGAATATCTCATCTAAATCTTCATTTTTTACAAAAGCATCGCTGATTAAATAAGCTTTGCGTTGTGGGTTTTCTATCGATTGCTGAAACTCAACATATAAATCTTTTTTTGCTGCTTCAACTTTCCAATCGTCAAAATTTCCGGTTTTTAAATTTTGTAATTGCTCTAATACAAGCTCTTCAGCCGAAATAAGTTTCTGTCCAACAATTTTTGGAACAAAAAATACAAGAGTTGCTCCATGATCGTTATAAGGTAAAGGAATTACTCCTGCAAACATTAATTTATTATCAATTGAGAGTTTATCCAATAAACCGGACTGATTATAATTTGATAAAATATTTTGAGCAATATCCAGAGCTATTTTATCCGGATGACCTTTGGGAACAGTTCTAAATCCCAGCAATCCCAACTTTATCGGACTTAGTTTTGCTTCGACAAATTCACGACCATCAAAAGGTTCTTCTTCCCATACTTTTGGTTCAGGTACATTCCCTGATTCCAATTTTCCGAAAGTTTTATCAATTAATGGTTTTACTGTTTCTGAATCAAAATTCCCTGATAGTATCAAAGCCATGTTATTCGCAACATAATAATTCTTAAAAAACTCATACATTTTAGTTAACGAAGGATTTTTTAAATCATCAATTGTTCCTATTATTGTTTGTTGGCCATAAGGATGATTTTTAAAGAAGTTTTTCTGGAATTTTTCTATCAGATTTGACATGAATTGATCGGAATACATATTTTTTTCTTCGTAAACTACCTCAAGCTCCGATTGAAAACCGCGAAATACAGGCTCTTTCATCCTGTGTGCATTGAGCTCCAACCATTTCTCAATTTGATTTGGAGGAAATGAGTTATAAAAGACTGTTTGATCAGGGCCTGTTCCTGCATTTATATTTTTGCTTCCCATACTGTTTAGTACATTGCTAAATTCATTTGGAATAGCATACTCATTTGCTTTAACCGATTCTTCGTTTATTGATTTTTGAATAGTTTTTCTTTCTTCTTCATCTGTTGTTTTACCTAACTTGTCGTATAATTCGAAAATTTCATCAATATGTACCTTCTCTTTTTCCCAATTTGTTGTTCCGAGTTTAGTAGTTCCTTTAAAAAGTATGTGTTCCTGATAATGAGCCATTCCGGTAGCATCTGCAGGATCATTTTTCGCACCGGCTTTTGTAACCACCATTCCAAAAACTTCCGGAGTATTGTGGTCTTCATTTAAATATACGGTTAATCCGTTTTCAAGTTTATATTCTTCAATGTTTTGCCCTGATAAAGGCTTTAAAAACAAACCCAGTAAAAGGCTCAGTATCAAATAAATTCTAATTCTCATAATACATCATTTTAATAATTATTAATATTAGTTACAATTTTAAATTAGATAACGAAGATAATAAAATGTTCATTGTTTATCAATAAAAAGAAATTTGCTAAAAGACGATTAATAATTTGTTCCGTTACAGATATATAAAGATAATTATTCGAATAGTTACCTAATGCAAAGATTGATTTTATATCCGTATTATTGATATTAAACAAAAATTCTTATCTTGCCAATTACTAAAAACTAAAACTATTAAATATGAAAACTAAATTTTTATTTATTGCTTTTTTATTGGTAGTGTTTTTATCACCTGATTTATTTGCACAAAAAGCCGATAATGTCCTTGGATATTGGTTAACACAAGAAGGCGATTCTCAGGTTAAAATTTTTAAAGCAAAAGATGGCAAATATTATGGTAATATAAAATGGTTAGATGAGCCAAACGAAGAAGATGGTACTCCAAAAGTTGATGATGAAAATTCTAATCCGGAATTACAAAAGCGATCAATTATTGGATTGCAACTTTTAAAATCGTTTAATTATGATGAAAAATCTGAGGAATGGGTTGATGGAACAATTTATGATCCAAAGAACGGAAAAACATATAAGTGTTTTATGTGGTTTGAAGAAGGAGGTGATAATACTTTACATGTAAAGGGATTTATTGGATTTTCATTGCTTGGAAGAGAAGTTGAATGGAAAAGAGAAGAAAAATTAAGAGAATAAATGATCTTGAAATATTCACTAAACCCGCTTTTTGCGGGTTTTTTTATCTAATAAATCATGAATAAAAACGAGATTATTGATAAAACGATTGAATTTGTAAAAAACAAACTTAAAGGGGATAGCTCAGGTCATGATTGGTGGCATATTTATCGGGTATGGAATATGTCTAAAAAGCTTCATGAAAAAGAGGGTGGAGAGTTGTTTATTATTGAGCTTGCGGCATTACTTCACGATGTAGCTGACTGGAAATTTTATAAAAACGAAAGTGAAGGCCTAAAAGTTATTAGCGATTGGCTTATTAAATTAAAATTATCAAATGATTTAACTGATAAGATTATTCATGTGATAAAAAATATTTCATTTAAAGGTGCTGGTGTAAAAGATAAAATGGACACTATCGAGGGAAAGATTGTACAGGATGCCGATCGCCTGGATGCAATTGGGGCAGTTGGAATTGCACGAACATTTGCTTTTGGGGGTAAATTTGGCAACGAAATGCACAATCCGGAAATAAGAGCCGAACGACACAATAGTTTCGAAGAATACAAGAACTCCAATGGAACAACCATAAATCATTTTTACGAGAAACTATTGCTTCTTAAAAGCAGAATGAATACAAAAACAGCAAGAGATATTGCTGAAGACAGGCATCATTTTATGGAAGTTTTTTTGAAACAATTTTATGATGAGTGGGGAAATTTAAAATAGTATTGTTAACTTAAAGTAAAGATAGTTTACAAATGAACATATTTACTCAATATTTAAACGACTTTTTCAATCTCTTTTTTCCGGACTTATGTATTGTTTGTAATTCGCATCTGGTAAATCAGGAAGAACTAATTTGTACGAAATGTTTATATAATTTACCCAAAACGAATCATCATAAAGAAATCGATAATCCTGTGTCACAATTATTTTGGGGGAGAACAAAGGTAGAGTATGCAACGGGCTTTTTTACTTTTAGCAAAGGCAGTAAATACCAGGGAATGATGCATAAGTTTAAATATCATGGTAACAAAGAAATCGGATATGTCCTTGGAAAATCTTTTGGGAATCATTTAAGAAATAGTGTTTTTAATCAGATTGATATAATCATTCCTGTTCCTTTACATAAAAGCAAATTGAAAAAACGTGGATACAATCAGAGCGAATGGATTGCAAAAGGACTCTCCGAAACTATGCAAATACCTTTGGATGTTAAATCATTTATTCGTTCTGTTGCAACCGAAACACAAACCCGTAAATCGAGGTTTGAACGATGGAAAAATGTTGAAAAGATCTTTAAAGTTACAAACGAAAATGCCTTAAAAGGATACCACATTTTATTAGTTGACGACGTAGTTACAACCGGGTCAACACTGGAAGCTTGCGCAAATGCAATTCTGGAAATTAAAGATACCAAAGTAAGTATAGCTGCATTGGCTGTTGCTTAACTTAAAATTGTTTATAAACTAATCTTAATCACTATTTGTGGGTAATGGCAGGCATAAGCCAGTTTTAATTTATCTAAAAAAATGGTATATTTGAATCTAAATAAATAGAAATGACAAATTCCGAAAAAATATTAACCTATTTGACCCTGAACAAGGAAAGATTTAAGGTTCAATACCATTTAATAAAAATAGGAATTTTTGGTTCATATGCCCGAAATGAACAATCTGATAAAAGTGATATTGATATAATTATTGAATTTGAGGAAAATACATCAAATCTTTATCAAATAAAGCAAGAACTAAAGCAGGAAATTCAATCTAAATTTAATGTTCCAGTTGATATATGTAGGGAAAAATACATAAAATCTTTTTTTAAAAATCAAATATTATCAGAAGCCAAATATGCCTGATTTATCATTGAAAGACCGTAATTTACTTTTGAATATACTGGATTCAATTAACAAAATTCTGATTTACTCCAGAGAATTTGATAACGCAGATAGTTTCAACGAAAATACAATTTCTTTTGATGCATCAATGATGAATTTCATAGTAATTGGGGAGATGGTTGATAAGCTTTCTGATAAATTAAAGGACAATGAAGAGTTAAAAATAGATTGGGGTAAAATAAAAGGATTTAGAAATATTATTGCACATAATTACTTTGGTATTGATGCTGAAGAAGTGTGGGAAATAATTCAAGATAGCTTACCTGATTTGAAGATTGAACTAGAAAAACTCATATCATAACTAAATTATTTTCCCCATCTTTTATAATCAACTTCTAAATCAGCTAAATCTAAAACTCTGTTAATTACTGTTGATACCACATCTTTAATATTTTTAGGTTTTGAGTAAAACGAAGGTGTTGCAGGACAAATTATTCCACCTGCCAAAGTAATTGTTTCCATATTTTTAATATGGATTAAATTGTATGGTATTTCTCTGGGAATCAAAATTAATTTTTGTTTTTCTTTTAAAATAACATCTGCAGTTCTTGTAATTAAATCATCTGACGTTCCATTTGCAATTCGTCCAAGAGTTCCCATTGAGCATGGACAAATAATCATAGTATCATATTGAGCTGAACCTGATGCAAAAGGTGCATAAAAATCATTAACCTCATATTGTTTGAAGGGATAATCATTATATGATTTGTCTTCAAGTTCATATTCCCATATCTCTTTAGCATTTTTCGAAAAGACTATACCAATATCTTCAATTTGATTCTTAAGTTTAAGAAGCTTATCGAAAAGTAATTTGGCATAAATTGATCCGCTTGCTCCTGTAACAGCTATTATTATTTTTCTTTTTTTCATCTTTTACCAAAGTTGGCTATTTGATAATAAACAGCAAATGTAAGCACATTGTTGTACTGGCCTCTATCTAAAAAATGAACCTGATCTCCCGGATGATTTCTTATTGGTAAAATAGAATAATTAAAACGCACATTAAAAAATAAATTTTCAATGATTTCATATTCAACACCAGCCAAACCGGAGAATTCAAATTCGTTAAAAGGAGGATCGGCAGGTTCGTCGCCAATACGATCTTTATTTTCGGTAGATTTTTGTAAGTATCCGACAGCTAATCCTATATTTGCACTGAACTTATCTAAAAAACTATATTTTAAAAAAACAGGAAGTTCAATATAATTTAATTTTGATTGGTAAAATACAGATTGATCTTCATTTTCCCACTTACTTCCCTTCTGAATATACTTTAACTCCATTTGAGCATCAATATATTTATTAATTTTGGCATTGGTATAAATCCCAAAAGACAAGCCTGCCTTATGATATCCACTCGATCTGTCACCATCGAGCTGCGATGCAGACAGACCTCCGAAAATGCCACCACCGAAGGTTTGAGCAAATCCGACTTGACTTATTAGTAATATAATTATAATAAAAAGAGATTTTTTCATAGTCTGAGATTATATAACAATGATTTAAAATTACTCAAAAAAGAGAAACTATAATTGAATAAATTAAGGTTTATTAGCAAACTTTAACTTTTTCAACCCGTATAGATAGGTATAGTTTTTGTTATTTTGTATATTAGATAACAATTAATTGCTTTGCTTATGAAAAAGTTTTTACTTACTATAATGTCCGCAGTTCTTTTTGGGTCTGTATTTGCAAGCCAAAACAGCAATTTAAATAATCTTTTTGGTGATCAAAATCAGAGTGATTCTACCAGTATTAATTTTTATGATCTACAGAAATTAAAATTATATCCTAATCCTGTTTCTAGTTATTTATTTATCGAATATGACATCATTTTTGTAAAAGAAGCTAAACTCCAAATTTATAATTCAATAGGTGCGGTGGTATACACTAAATCTCTTGAAGAAAAACAAGACAACTTCAAAATTCCAGTTTCTGATTATAAGAATGGATTATATTTTTGTTCTCTTCAGATTGATGGAAAGCTGTTAAACACAAGAAAAATTCTAATTAATCATTAACATATTTATTTTGTAATATATCAATTAATTTTTGCACTCCTGTTCCTGCTTTTTCCTTAATAAAACTTACATTTTTGTATGATGTATGAACATCATTAGGGTCAATTAAGAAAATTGGAATTTCTTTAGGAGCATAGTCTAATAACCCGGCTGCCGGATATACATTTAAAGAAGTTCCTATAACCACAAAGATATCTGCTTTTTCGCATATCAAAGCAGCTTCGGCAATAGCAGGGACCGCTTCTCCAAACCAGACAATATGTGGCCGAAGTTGTGATCCTTTTTCACAGGTGTCGCCAAGTTTTAATTCCCATCCATCGATATTATAAACCAGCTTAGGGTCAATAGTGCTTCTGGCTTTTTTAAGTTCTCCATGCAAATGGAGAATATTTTTACTTCCTGCTCTTTCGTGTAAATCGTCAACATTCTGAGTTACTATGTGTAAATCGAAATATTTTTCAAGTACAACTAGCCCTTTATGACCTTCGTTTGGCGATGCTTCTAAAAGCTTTTTCCGGCGTTCGTTATAAAAACGCATAACCAATTCCGGATTATTTTCCCATGCTTGTGGACTTGCAACTTCCATTACATCGTATTCTTCCCAAAGGCCTCCCATATCACGAAAAGTTTTTATTCCACTTTCGGCACTAATGCCTGCACCTGTTAAAACAACAAGATTTTTCATGTCTTAAAAATTTTATCCAAATTAAAAATTATTGATCGTATTTAAAAGAAGTTTTCTTTTTAATTAAATAATCAAAAAATTGCATCGAATTTTTAGTATTTTAGCTGATGTTCCAGTTTTAATAAGTCGCTGAAATACTGACAAATAGGTTTTAATGATAGATTATAGCACCATACAAAGAATAATTGATACTGCCGAAATAACCGAAGTTGTTCAGGATTTTGTTAATCTTAAAAAGCGTGGTGTAAATTACTTGGGTTTATGTCCTTTTCATAACGAAAAAACACCATCATTTACAGTCTCCCCATCTAAAGGGATTTATAAATGTTTTGGATGTGGAAAAGGAGGAAATGCGGTTAACTTTATAATGGAGCATGAACATTTAAGTTATCCTGAATCATTAAAATATCTTGCTAAAAAATATAATATCGAAGTTGTTGAGAAAGAATTAACTGCTGAAGAAATTCAACAACAGAACGAAAGAGACAGCTTACTCATTGTTACAAAATTTGCAAATTCGTATTTTCAGGAAAAGCTTCATAAAAACACAGACGGGAGAGCAATTGGGCTAAGTTATTTTAAAGAACGCGGTTTCGGCGAAGAGATAATAAAGAAATTCGAATTGGGTTACAGTCTTGATGTTAAAGACGCCTTTACCACTGCCGCTAAGGAAGCAGGATATAAAATTGATTTTATTGAAAAAGCAAGATTAACAATTGTAAACGAGAATGGAAAATTTGATCGTTTTCGTGGTCGTGTTATTTTCCCAATTCATGGTTTATCCGGAAATGTAATTGGTTTTGGTGGTCGTATATTAAAAAAAGATGCGAAAGCAGCAAAATATTTAAACTCTCCCGAATCGGATATTTACCATAAAAGCAGAGTGTTATATGGAATGTTCTTTGCCAAAAAATCGATAACACAATTAGATAAGTGTTATTTGGTTGAGGGATATACTGATGTAATTTCAATGCATCAATCAGGTATTGAGAATGTTGTAGCATCGTCGGGAACATCGTTGACAGTAGAACAAATCCGATTAATTAAACGATTTACACCTAATGTTACAATAATTTACGATGGTGATGCAGCCGGAATAAAAGCATCGCTTCGGGGAATTGATTTGGTGTTAGAACAGGGATTAAATGTGCGGGTTCTTTTATTACCCGAAGGTGAAGATCCCGATTCGTTTGCAAAGAGCCATAGTGCCACAGAATTAACCGAGTTTATTGAACAAAACGAAGAAGATTTTATAACCTTTAAAACACGCTTACTGTTTAATGAAGCTAAAAACGATCCTGTAAAAAAAGCAAGTTTAATTTCGGATATTGTAAGGTCTATTGCAGTAATTCCGGATACAATTATTAGAACCGTTTATATTAAAGAATGTAGTAATATTCTGGAGATTGACGAAAAAGTTCTTTATAGTGAAATAAATAAGATACGCAGGAAAATTTTTGAGAAAGAATATAAGAGAAACATATCTCCTGACGAAAACTTTAAAAAGGCTTTTCCTTCGGTACCATCATTTGTTGATGATGTTTATTCAGAGGCTCAGGAAAAAGAGATTATCCGTTTATTATTGCATTACGCTGATAAAACTTTATATACATACCAGGAAGACAAATACGACGAACCACGTAGCGCTACGGTTGCAGAATATACCAT
>DAOWML010000327.1 GCA_030643125.1 Bacteroidales bacterium | reverse complement strand
GTGTGTATTCAATCTTATTTGTTCTTTTCATTTTGTTTGTTCTTAGTTATTATAAAAAACGTCAATTATTAAAACAAAATATTATTTTTCAAAAACGTGAAGAAGAAATTCATCAAAACAAGCTTACATTCTTTACCAATATTGCGCATGAGCTGCAAACACCTTTAACCTTAATTGTTGGACCCTCTCAAAAACTTTCTGAATCAACATCTTTTAATGATAAAAATAGAAAGTTCATAAATATGATTCAGCGAAACTCTTCGAGGTTGCTCTTTTTAACACAGCAATTGCTTGAATTTAGAAAAGCTGAATTCGGTCATTTAAAAGTATTGGTAAAACATTTTGATTTGGTTAGTTTGATAGAACAAATTACGGAGTTATTTGACGAGCTGGCCTTGCAAAATAACATTGATTTTAAACTCGAAATTCCGTCAGTATTAATGGGGTGGTACGATAAAGATAAAATTGAAAAAATTGTGTTTAACTTATTATCAAATGCTTTCAAATATACGCCGGACAATGGAGAAATTAAATTTAAGCTGCTTATAAGCGAAGGAGATGTAAACATGCTTGAAATGGAATTCTCAAATACCGGGCAAGGTATTCCAAGCGAGAAATTAGATTTGGTAGTTGACCGATTTTTCTTGTCGAGTAACAGAGAAGATTCCAATATCCATAAATTCAGGACGGGCATTGGGCTTGCGTATGTAAAACGAATAGTTACATTACTGAAGGGTGAAATTACCGTCGCGAGCAAAACAAATGAATTAACAGCCTTTACTGTTATTCTACCATGCAACAAAGATGTTTTTAGTGAAGAAGAGATAGATCGGGAGGGAAACCCGGTTTTGCTTTCGCATCATCTTAAAAATATTATTGGTGAGCTTTCATGCAGTTCAGAAGATGTGCCTGATAAGATTTCGTTTCTGGATTCATTTCTGAATAAACGCAAAGTAGTGCTTATTGTAGAAGATGAAAAAGAGATACAAGATTTATTGTCTGATTTACTCCATGATAAATACAATATTCTTATAGCTAATGATGGTAATGAAGCACTTAAAATTATAGAAAAAGAAACACCAGATATAATTATTAGTGATGTAATGATGCCGGTTATGGATGGAATTGAACTTTGTAAAATAATAAAAAGGGATATTAAAACATGTAATATTCCCATAATACTGCTTACCTCAAAGAATTCGGTTGTACATCGTATTGAAGGATTGGAGAGTGGGGCTAATTCCTATATTCCGAAGCCGTTTTATCCGGATCATTTAGTAGCCAGGGTACAGAATCTTATTGATGAAAAAGAATTGATTTTAAAACATTTTGCGCAAGATACTTTCGATGAAAATTTGCAGAGTCTTCCGATAAAAAGCGAAGAGAAAGATTTTTTAAAGAAGGTCATTCAATTAATACGCAACAATATCGATAATGAAAATTTACAAAGTTCTTTTATTGAAAAAGAATTGGGAATTAGCACCTCACAATTATATCGTAAAATAAAACAATCCTTCGGTTTTTCACCCGGTGATCTTATTCGAACCACCAGACTAAAGCATGCAGCTAATTTATTGCAAAAACGCACACTTACTGTTTCAGAGGTATGTTATGAATCGGGATTTAATAACCGTTCCTATTTTTATCGTGAGTTTAAAAAGATGTTTAATTGTACTCCCAAAAGCTATCAGCTAAAATATCAATCAATATCTGTAACTTAAGTCAATTTGAATCTTAGATAAGAAGAAACATGTTTCTCATTTCCAGTATTGTATTGAAATTTATTTTGTTTATATAAGCTTGTTGTTTGTTGCATCAATCATTCAGTTATTAATTGGAGAACTTTAGAAGAAACTGCTGTTTCTCAGTTTTAGGCATACCGCTTTGTTAGGTTGGAGAAAGGTACCCGACAAACAATACTGTCCCTTATTCGATTAAAACAATATCCCGAAAAGCGAAATAGTCTTTTCTTCCCAGTTAGTTGTAAACGGCTGTAGTGAAGTTATTTATAATTGAAAGAGGAAAGTAATTTACTCTTTTATCTATGCTGTGTACTCATTTGGTGAAATAGTGTACATCATAAAGGGGGGCTATGCGCTAACTTTGAGTAATAATACACTAAAATTTATTCAATGAAAAAAAGCTCTCTATTTATTAATCTAATTAGTTAAATTATGAAACAAAAATTGTATTTAAAACTATTTCTTATTGTAGTTTTTCTTTTTAACGGTACCCTGTTTGCGCAAAATATTACAGGTATTGTTTCCGATAGCAAAGGATCTTTACCTGGCGCTACTATTATTCTAAAAGGAACTACTCAGGGAACCACAACTGATATGAATGGGTATTATACCATTTCAGGTGTTTCCGAAGAATCTACGCTTGTTTTTTCCTTTATAGGAATGAAATCTCAAGAGGTTCAAGTGGCCGGAAGAACAAGCATTAATGTCACCTTGCTAGAAGATGTGACTGGTATTGATGAGGTTATTTTAGTCGGATATACAGTAAGAAAGAAATCTACCTTAACAGGAGCTATTTCCACTGTTGATATGACAGAATTGGAAAGAGCAAGGGTGCCAAATGTTGCACAAGCCATGCAAGGGCAAATTGCAGGAGTCCAAGTAACTTCCAGTTCAGGGGCACCCGGCGATCCTGTACAAATACGTATTCGTGGAGAAGGAACTATTGGTAATAATAACCCATTGTTTG
>DAOWML010000185.1 GCA_030643125.1 Bacteroidales bacterium | reverse complement strand
TTTTGATTTTCTGATGACATAAGAACAAAGTTAAAATAAAAAATAATGAACATCCAATCATGAATCATGAAGTTTTGTATTCATTATTCAATAATAACATTAATTAAATATTCTTTATAAATATAAACATACAATGAGTTCTGTCATTCCGGGCTTGTCCCGGAATCTATATTTAAAGTATTAGATTCCTGCATACGCAGGAATGACAGGCATTTGGTTAGTTTGGTCATACAATAGATTGATTTTTTTATCAATTTTGCTTTAATCAAGCTTTAACACAGCCATAAATGCTTTTTGTGGCACTTCTACATTTCCTACCTGGCGCATTCGTTTTTTACCTTTTTTTTGCTTTTCGAGCAATTTTCGTTTACGGGTAATATCACCACCATAGCATTTTGCAGTAACATCTTTTCGAACAGCTTTTACTGTTTCGCGGGCAATAATTTTTGCTCCGATTGCTGCCTGAATGGCAATATCGAATTGCTGACGGGGAATTAATTCTTTGAGTTTTTCGCACATTCGACGGCCAAAATTGTAGGCATTATCTTTATGAATAAGAGTAGATAAAGCATCTACCATTTCACCGTTTAATAATATATCTAATCTGGCAAGATTAGCCTTTTCATATCCGGTCAGGTGATAATCAAATGATGCATACCCGCGTGAAATACTTTTTAATTTATCGTAGAAACCAAAAACAATTTCTGCCAAAGGCATTTCAAAAGAAACTTCAACACGATCGTTCGGCAGGTAAGTCTGATTTTTAAGTACTCCACGCCTATCAATACACAGTTTCATTATTTGCCCAACATATTCAGATTGAGATATGATCTGCGCCCTGATATACGGTTCTTCAATGTAATCTAATTGCATTACATCTGGTAATCCTGACGGATTGTGAACATCTAAAACTGCACCTTTAGTAGTATAGGCTTTGTAAGAAACATTAGGAACCGTTGTAATAACATCCATATCAAACTCCCGATCAAGGCGTTCCTGTACAATTTCCATATGTAATAATCCAAGGAATCCACAACGAAAACCAAATCCTAAAGCTGCTGAAGATTCAGGTTCAAATGTAAGTGAAGCATCATTTAGCTGAAGTTTTTCCATTGATTCGCGAAGGTCTTCATAATCATCAGCATCAATCGGATAAATACCTGCAAATACCATTGGTTTTACATTTTCGAATCCTTTAATTGCTTCTTCACATGGTCTTTCTTTACTTGTTAAAGTATCACCCACTTTAACTTCTTTTGCAGTTTTTATACCGGAAATAATATAACCAACATCACCCGCCTTTAATTCTTTTCTGGGTTCCTGCTTAAATTTCAGCACCCCTATTTCATCGGCATAATACTCTTTCCCGGTTGAAACAAATTTTACCAAATCTCCTTTTCGGATTGTTCCGTTCTGAATTTTAAAATATGATTCAATACCACGATATTGATTAAAAACCGAATCAAAAACAAGTGCCTGTAATGGTGCGTTTGGGTCTCCCTGGGGGGCAGGTATTTTATTTATAACAGCTTCCAAAATATGATCAACACCAGAACCTGTTTTTCCACTTGCCTCAATAATATCATCTCTATCACAACCTATTAATTCAACAATCTGATCTTTCACTTCATCAGGCATAGCTGCATCCAGATCCATTTTATTTAAAACCGGAATAATCTCAAGATCGTTCTCCATAGCTAAAAACACATTGGAGATTGTTTGTGCCTGCACTCCCTGTGTTGCATCAACAATTAAAAGAACACCTTCGCATGCAGCGATAGATCGTGAAACTTCATAAGAGAAATCAACATGCCCGGGAGTATCAATCAGATTCAGCACATAATCTTTGCCTTCATACTTATAATCCATCTGAATAGCATGGCTTTTAATCGTAATTCCTCGTTCTCTCTCCAAATCCATATCGTCCAGTAACTGATCCTGATAATCGCGATCAGAAACTGAACCAGTCGCTTGTAACAACCTGTCAGCCAACGTGCTTTTCCCGTGATCAATATGAGCTATGATGCAAAAATTTCTTATGTTATCCATAAAAGCTTAATAAATTATCTTTCAAAAATTTATATTCAGAAACAATACATTTCCGAATCTGCAAAGATATTCAATATTAATGAACAGACCATATTTAACCTGATTAATTCTTCCCGAAACAAGCCTGCAAGCACTTGTCTGCCGGCAAGCAGAAATTTAACCTGCCTGTCGGCAGATAGGTCGGCAGACAGGAATGACTTAAATTAATTAAATATCGTAGTTATGCGCAATCGACCCTTCGAAAAAAGCAAGAATAAGTTCGGAATTTATCAGAACATTACATATCTTTGTTGAAAAAATAAATTAGAAAGGTTTGAAATTAGTTAATAAACATAAACTGTTAAAACTTAAACGGAAAAATCAAGGAAATGTCAAGCTGATAAAAGCAATTGATAAACTGATTTTAGATTTAGAAAACACAGAATGGAGTAACCCTCATGAATTGACTGATAATAGACCTGATGCAGATTGTGTATATGGTGGTGAATTCTATTTTTTCAATATCAACGTTCATAGAACAATGATACTTATTGAATTTGAAGAAGATGGAGAAATGACTGTTGTGTGGGTTGGAAGTCATAAAGACTATGAACACACATTCAAAAACAACAAGAATGTGATAAAGAAATGGTTAACAGATAATGATTGGATTTAAAATTTTGGAGTTATGAAAGATTTAATTAAAATAGAAGAAGTTCAGAATATTGAGAAACTTGAGAACGAATATGATTTTGAAAAGGCTTCTCTTCTTGATAGAAAATTGCGATTGATAGTTAAAGAACGTCCAGAACTTAAACCTATTCGCAAAAAGTTAAGGCGATTAATGTCTGATTACGAAGAACAAGTTTGGTTAGAAACCGATAAAGTGCCTGATGATTTGGTTAGTGAGAGTGATAAAGCTGTACAAATAATTGAAGCTGAAAGACGATTTCTTAAAAAACGTAAAGAAACTATTCGTAAGAAACTTAAGGATTATGATATAACACAACAGGATTTAGGAATATTACTCGGACATCCAAAATCATACATATCTGAATTAATGAATGGAATCTCTCAATTTACAATGAAAGATTTGGTAATTATTCATAGATTGTTTGGTGTAAGCCTAAAAACACTTATACCTACTTATTTGCAATCTGATACGAGAGAAAAGATAAATGATACCATATCAAAATTAAATAAACCGAAACTGAAACTTCGAAAAAAAGATTTAGTAACAGAATGAAAATTTCGAAAGCGCTCAATTGATAAGAATAAAATAAAATTATATGGACGAGCGGATTCTAAAATGGCTGTTTGATATACAAGAAGCAATTACTAAAATACTGCCCTGGCAATTTTCTTAATATTATCCGATTGCCCGAGTGTATAATAATGAATTCCGGGAACACCGTATTTAATCAGTTCTTGTGATTGTTTTGTAGTCCATTCAACACCAACTTCTCTAACATCACAATTTTTCTTACATTTCTTGATTTCTTGTACCAAATCTTCAGGAATATCAATTCTAAAAATTTGAGGTAGCAATTCAATATCCTTTAATGAACTCACAGGTTTAATTCCCGGTACAATTGGTACGTTAATCCCTTTTGCTCTACACTTATCAACAAAATCAAAATATTTTTGATTATCGAAAAACATTTGAGTTACAATGTATTCAGCTCCTGCATCAACCTTCTCTTTTAAGAAATTTAAATCAGAATCCATATTGGGAGCTTCGGAATGTTTCTCTGGATAACCTGCAACACCAATACAAAAATCAGATGATATGGCATTTTCTAAATCCTCATCGAGATATTTCCCATTGTTTAAATCTACAACTTGCCTAAGCATATCTACAGAATGAGCATGCCCTCCTTTTTCAGGCATAAATAATCGTTTAGATTTTGGAGGATCTCCCCTAAGCAGTAATAAATTATGAATGCCCAGGAAATTAAGGTCAATTAAAATATCTTCTGTTTCTTCTTTTGTTATACCGGCACAAATAAGATGTGTAACTACAGATATTTTATATTTATTTTTAATTGCAGCCGACAAAGCAACCGTTCCGGTGCGTTTACGAACAATTTTTTTCTCAAGCGACCCGTCATTTCTCTCTTTATAAACCACATCATGACTGTGATAGGTTATATTTATATAAGCAGGGTTAAATTCAATCAAAGGATCAATTGCATTATATATAGTATCAATATTATGCCCTTTTAAAGGGGGTAATAATTCAAAAGTGAATAAGGGCTTATCTGCATTTTTAATTATGTCTGTAACTTTCATCTGTTTTAAAATTTCTCGCAAAGGCGCAAAGACACAAAGAAAACTTCAATCATATCCTTGTGTGTTAACTCCTTAGCATGAATGTTTCATATTATTTATATTAAGATTTACTTATTCTTCTTGATTAATTTCTGCTTGCAGCAGGCAAGTTTATGCATTATGGTCTCGTCCCAAATAGTAATTTGCCCATCCGGATGTTCCATTAAGTTTATTATTTATAATAACAGGTTTTTGGGGTAAAAGTTCTGATTCTTTTCCATTAAAATACTTATTTCGAGAATATGCTTTAACCCAAATACAGTCCTTATTTCTTTCAGATAGTTCACATTTGTCGTTCGTGCTGCCTCCACAAGGTCCGTTTCTCTGATTCTTGGCACATTGCGACTGAGGGCACAAATAGGTAATATCCGGTAAAGAACAATCACCACATTCCTTACAATTAAACAATGCTGCTTTAATCATTCTTTCGTTAAAATATGTAAATCGCCTTAATCCATTAAAAGATTTTTTTTCAAGAAGATTATATTTTCTAACGCTAATTTTAAATCCAATATATTTTTGATTAAAAAGCAATGTATGAATTAAGCGATTAAAACGATAAGCCAAATTTACATGTTTAGAATAATTCGATTTTTTGTATTGAGTAATTTTAGTATTTACATTATTTACATCTGACAGTTTTGTTTTGGGATCTTGAGAATAAAAATAAAATTCATTGGGTGCAGGATTCGTCAATTCAGGAACAAAATCATACCAATCGGAATTCTTGAATTTTTCGGCTTTTTCAAGTATAGCTGCAAAATCTTCGTATTTATCAGTTCCCCCAATATATACTCCTTTATAGCCCATTTGCTTAAATGCCACGTATT
>DAOWML010000323.1 GCA_030643125.1 Bacteroidales bacterium | reverse complement strand
TACAGATAAAGGAATTGGCAATGGTATTTCATTACTGATCATGATAGGAATTATTGCACGTTTTCCAGCATCGTTCATGCAGGAGGCTACATCGAGAATCAATCAATCTAATGGTGGATTGATCATGATATTGATAGAGATTGTTATTTGGTTTGTAGTTATTTTTGGAAGTGTTTTACTCGTTACAGCTGTTAGAAAGATTCAGGTACAATACGCCAGAAGAACAGTTGCTGGAAATATCCAGGACGTAGCCGGAGCAAGACAATATGTTCCGTTAAAATTGAACTCATCAGGAGTAATGCCTATTATATTTGCACAAGCCTTGATGTTTGCACCTGGTTTAATGGCAAGTTCGAACAATGATACCTTGAAAGCAATAGGAGTTTCATTTACAGATATGTTTGGTTTATGGTATAATATACTGTTTGCAGTTTTAATTATAATATTTAGTTATTTTTACACGGCAATTACCATTCCAACTAATAAAATGGCCGATGATTTAAAAAGAGGAGGTGGATTTGTTCCGGGAATAAGACCTGGTAAGGACACCGCTGATTATTTAGATACTATATTATCTCGTGTTACTTTACCGGGATCTATATTTTTAGCATTGCTGGCAATATTACCTGCTGTTATTACGCAAGCCGGGGTACAACCTGGATGGGCAATGTTTTATGGAGGTACATCACTATTAATTATGGTAGGTGTTGCAATTGACACGCTACAGCAAATTAATGCCCATTTATTGAATCGTCATTATGATGGGTTGATGAAAGCAGGATCAAAAAGAAAATTATCATATTAATTATGGCTAAACAACCTGCAATAGAACAAGATGGTAGAATCAACGAAGCATTGTCAAATGCAATGTTCAGAGTTGAATTAGAAAATGGGCATATCGTTACTGCTCATATTTCGGGAAAAATGAGAATGCATTATATTAAATTGCTTCCCGGAGATAAAGTAAAGTTAGAAATGAGTCCTTATGATTTGACTAAGGCGAGAATTACTTATAGATATTAAAGAACAACATCGAGATGAAAGTAAGAGCATCAGTAAAGAAAAGAAGTGCCGACTGTATTATAGTACGCAGAAAGGGCAGATTATATGTAATCAACAAAAAGAATCCTAGATTTAAACAAAGACAAGGATAATTATGGCAAGAATAGCAGGAATTGACATACCAAAGAATAAAAGAGGAGTTATATCATTAACCTACATCTTTGGAATCGGTAGAAGCAGAGCTAAGGAAATTTTAGCTAATGCAAAAGTAGATGAGGGTATTAAGGTCCAGGATTGGAGCGATGAGCAAATAGCAAAAATTCGTGAACAGGTTGGAACTTTAAAAATTGAAGGAGAATTGAGATCCGAAGTTCAGATAAACATTAAACGTTTGATGGACATTGGTTGTTATAGAGGAATTAGACATAGATCTGGACTTCCATTGAGAGGTCAGAAAACTAAAAATAATTCAAGAACACGAAAAGGTAAAAGAAAAACAGTTGCAGGTAAAAAAATGGCAACTAAATAATAATTAAGGAGATATTAGTAATTAGCATCCTAATTATTGTGTGATTAAATACACAGTTAATTATTATCAAGCTGCTAATTATTAGAATCTAAATACTATAGAAGTATGGCAAAATCAAGTTCAAAAAAACGCAAAGTAATTGTTGAAGCTGTTGGAGAAGCACATATTACCGCTTCCTTTAATAATATAATAATCTCTTTAACTAATAAAAAAGGAGATGTTATATCTTGGTCAAGCGCTGGAAAACAAGGATTTAGAGGTTCTAAGAAGAATACACCTTATGCTGCGCAAACAGCTGCTGAAGATTGTGCTAAAGTTGCACATGATGCAGGATTGCGTAAGGTTAAGGTTTATGTAAAAGGGCCTGGTAACGGAAGAGAATCTGCGATAAGAACCTTGCATAATAATGGTATTGAAGTAACTGAAATTATTGATGTTACCCCAATTGCCCATAATGGTTGCAGACCACCGAAAAGAAGAAGAGTTTAATTTGTTTTGGAAATGAGTTTCTACATGTGTAGACCTATTTTCAAAATATATTTAATATTAATAATAACTAAGGATTGAGATTATCGAAGGAATGCCTTAATTCATAATCCCTTAAATAAATACAAAAATGGCAAGATATACAGGACCAAAATCAAAAATAGCTAGAAAATTTGGTGAACCAATTTTCGGTGAAGACAAAGCATTTGAAAAAAGAAATTACCCTCCCGGACAACACGGGAACAATAGAAGAAGAGGGAAACAATCTGAATATGCGGTACAATTAAAGGAAAAGCAAAAAGCTAAATATACATATGGTATATTAGAACGTCAATTCCGCAATCTTTTTGAAAGATCTCAAAGAAGTAAGGGAATTACAGGTGAGGTTTTATTGCAATTATGTGAATCTAGATTAGACAATGTAGTTTATCGATTGGGTGTATCACCTACTCGTAGTGGTGCACGTCAATTGGTTTCGCATAAACATATTACTGTTAATGGTGAATTAGTAAACATACCATCTTATTCTTTAAAAGAAGGAGATGTTGTTGGAGTACGTGAAAAATCTAAATCACTATTGGCTATAGAAAATTCTTTAGCTGCAAGATCAAATGTTTATGAGTGGTTATCATGGAATACAGAGACTATGGAAGGAAGATTTGTAACTGTTCCTGAAAGAATTCAAATACCAGAAAAAATTAACGAACAATTTATAGTTGAATTATACTCTAAATAATTTTAAAGACAGATATAAGCTTATGGCAATTTTAAATTTTCAGAAACCAGATAAAGTATTAATGATCGAATCAACTGAGTTTGATGGTAGATTTGAATTCAAACCATTAGAACCAGGATACGGTTTAACAGTTGGT
>DAOWML010000320.1 GCA_030643125.1 Bacteroidales bacterium | reverse complement strand
TCTTCGTTACGTTTGCCTTCAAAATGGTCATTTACAAAAGTAAACTCCCATTTTTCAGGCTTCGCAAGCCTCGAACTCGAACTTTCTAAAACAAACACTTGACTTTATGGACAGACACTAATTAGTGACCAGGGTTTGATAATTGATAATAAATATACATGAGCTCATTTAAATATTTATATATTGTTCGTCATGGTAAATCGGTCCAGAATTATGGAGATATCTCTGATATTGACCGACCGTTAACAGAAAGAGGTGTTATTGATGGTTATACAATGACCGAACGTTTATTGGACCAAAATAAAATACCTGAAAAAATTATATCGAGCCCTGCTGTAAGAGCACTACACTCTGCAACAATTTTTGCCCGAACTTTTAATTTTCCATACAACGAGATTATAGTAACCGAAAGTTTATATTTAGCAGAAACAAATATTGTACTTAATATTGTCAAGCAAACAGTAAACAGTATTAATTCTTTAATGATTTTTGGGCATAATCCTACGTTTACTGATTTGGCAAATTATTTCCTTAAGAATAAAATTAATAATTTGCCAACTACTGGAATTGTCGGACTAAAATTTGAAATAAACTCATGGTCAGAAATTGATCAGGTAAAAACTATAGAATCATTTTTTGATTATCCTAAAAATATTCATTAAACGATTGCTCCAGACTTGGTATTATAAAACAATTTTAAAAGATTATCACAAGAAACAAATTATACTAATTCTTCTTCAAAATGTCATGCCATACTACCAAAGGCAGTCAAGTCGGCAGATAAATCGTATATAGTATGGTGTTTTGAAGTTTAGAATGTTAAATG
This sequence comes from Bacteroidales bacterium, assembly GCA_030643125.1. Taxonomy (GTDB): domain Bacteria; phylum Bacteroidota; class Bacteroidia; order Bacteroidales; family UBA12077; genus UBA12077. Next base: position 2,144 of record DAOWML010000320.1, on the reverse strand, counting down.
CCGTTATTATTTGTTTTTCACAAATATGGCATTTTGAATAATAAATGGTATTAATCAAATTCAAATTAAATAATTTAACTTTGCACCCTGAAAAAAAGTTTAAAATGAGTTATTCAGGAGATAAAGAAAAAACAGTTGCATTTCATACCCTGGGATGTAAACTTAACTTTTCAGAAACATCAACCATTTCCAGAAATTTTAAAGAAAATGGATTTGATGTTGTCGGGTTTAATTCTGAAGCTGATATTTATGTTATTAACACTTGTTCGGTTACGGAACAAGCCGATAAAAAGTGTAGGCAGGCAATAAAAAAGATTCAAAATAAAAATCCCGATGCATTTATTGCAGTTGTGGGATGTTATGCGCAATTAAAATCTGAAGAAATAGCACAAAACTTAGGTGTTGATTTAGTTCTTGGAACAAAAGAAAAATTTAACATTCTTGAACACCTGAATAGTTTACAAAAAAATAAAACACCCGAGATTTATTCTTGTAAAATTGAAGAAGTGGATCAATTCGACTCATCGCATTCTGAAGCCGACCGTACAAGATCATTCTTAAAAGTTCAGGATGGCTGTGATTATTCCTGTACTTATTGTACAATTCCATTAGCCCGTGGTAAAAGCAGAAACAAAACAATATCGGAATTAGTACAGCAAGCACAAGGAATTGCAGAGTCAGGTATTAAAGAAATTATTTTAACAGGTGTAAATATTGGTGATTTCGGGAAATCAACTAATGAAACATTTTTTGATTTAATAAAATCGCTCGAAAAAGTTGACGGAATTGAAAGAATTCGAATATCGTCTATAGAACCTAATTTATTGAAAGATGAAATCATTGAATTAGTATCAAAATCAAAAAAAATATTACATCATTTCCATATTCCACTACAATCAGGTTGCAATAAAATACTAGAAAAAATGCAACGGCGCTATAAGCGTGAACTTTTAAAATTGCGCGTTGAGCAGATAAAGAAACTCATGCCTGACGCATTCATCGGAGTGGATATTATCGTTGGTTTTCCGGGAGAAACAGATGCCGATTTTAACGACACTTATAAATTCCTTACTGATTTAGATGCATCTTTTTATCATGTATTTTCATATTCCGAACGACCTAATACAAAGTCTGCTAATTTTGATAAAAAAAATCCTAAAAATATTATTACACAAAGAAGTAAAAAATTACGGGAGCTTGCCATAAAAAAGCAATCCGGTTTTTACAGGCAGAATATTGGAAAAGAAGCAGAAGTTTTGTTTGAAGCATATAAAAAGAATGATTTAATGTATGGATATACAGGTAATTATATCAAGGTTGAAATCAAACATGATAAAGAACTTGTAGGTAAAATTAAAAAGGTAAAATTAGAATCGGTATCAGAAAGTGGTAATGTAAATGTTAAAATGAGTTAAAAGATAATACCGGGTATAGGTATACATTTTTACGATTATTATATTTGTATCCGTTGCACAGCTCCAGGCGGTTCCACGGAAGATATTACCCGTACAACGGCTACATGCCGTGGAACGGATTTAAGAGAAGATAAGCAGTAATTGAAAATTAAAACTATATATGAATCTCGAAAATATTTGTCGGCAAGTTATTGATTTAACAAAAAGTGTTGGAGAATTTATTCTATCCGAAAAAAATAATATTACACACTTAAACGTTGAAGAAAAAGGATCACACGATTTCGTAACCTATGTTGATAAAACTTCAGAACAAAAACTTGTTGATGGATTATCAAAAACATTACCCGAAGCCGGATTTATTGCTGAAGAAGGTACATCTGTCAAAAAAGGTGACATATACAATTGGATAATAGACCCACTTGATGGAACTACGAATTTTATTCATGGATTAACTCCATTTGCAATAAGTATTGCTTTAATAAAAAATAATAAAATAATACTCGGCGTTGTGCATGAATTAGGATTAGATGAGTGTTTTTATGCATGGAAAGATAGCCCTGCATTTTTAAATGGGGAAATAATAAAAGTATCTGAAAAAACAAAAATTGAAGATAGCTTAATTGCAACAGGTTTCCCTTATTATGATTATAAAAGAATAAAACCGTTCCTCGAATCCCTGGAATATTTCATGGAAAACTCGCATGGAGTTCGCAGGCTTGGGTCGGCAGC
>DAOWML010000290.1 GCA_030643125.1 Bacteroidales bacterium | reverse complement strand
TCAAGTTTCCTCAATTTCTTGTACGATTTTGGAAGAATAATCATTAAAGATATATTTTCATTTGAGTAAGGTATATCAATTATTTGAGAATACTTATCACTGTAATACCAGGAATTAATATACCTGTTCATAAAAACAGTTTTAACATAGTCCTTTTTATCAATCTGAAAATTATCTTCAGTATTTTTTTCTTTGTTAAACTTATCTTTCCATGCTCCTTTAAAATATAATGCATTTACCAAAACCAGTCTGGTTGTGTTATCAATTGATGATGGCTGTAATAAGTTAGTGATTTTATTATTTGTATTTTTTTCTACCCATTTATTTATGTTTAATCTGGATTTTTCAGATTCTTTAACAAAATCTGTAAGATGTAACGATGAAGTAAAATATTGTTTATTAATATCTAAAAAGTTCTGATTTAATTTAAGATTTTCTTGAATCCACAGAGAGTTTGCATTATGAAAATTAATATCACTTTTTTTCTTTTGACTAAAATCAGTAAGATTCATGTAATCTTTACTAAATTCATCAATATCATTATTAAAATAAAAGGTATTGCTGATTTCTTCAAAAGTGTTATTTTTAGCACCAATATATGTCATGGCAATAGCTGAGGTAATACTTGCCGGAGAAAAAATAAGATTTTCATTTGAGTTTTTTAACTTTTTATAAACATCAAATGAAAATTGGTTGTTACTTTTAATAATATTAATACTATTCTGAGCAATAGAAGGTTGCAAAAAAATACCAAAAGCTGCTAAAACATAGATTATTTTCATTCGAATATATTTTAAATTAAATACTTATATTTAATCATTCCTTTTTGTGAACTTACGGGTTAACCCGTAAGTTCATGAGGGTTTCATAATAAAATAATTTTAATTTGTAAATATAAATAATTATCAACGAATGTTCATTGTTTATCGATAAATTTCAATTAAAAATGATACATATTTGCAATTAAAATTTTTAATTTATATCCTTTAATAACATAGTTCCTTTTGCATTCTGAATGGCTATATCAAAATCGTTCAACATTTTAATAATTTGATCTTTTTCCGTTGATGCTATTGCAAGAATTTTATCTGCCCCACAATGATCAATAGCATTTAAAACATAACTTACTGTTAAATTATTAATATCCTGAGCAGGCTGGTATGCTTTTTCTTTATCGTGTTCGGTATTAATTTCTGACAGTATATTGCTATCAATCAGGTTATAAATAATATCACGAACAGATCTTATTGGAATTTCAAGTTGCTTGCTAATCTCCCCGGCAGTCATTGCTTTTTCGCCATTGCCAAAGTTTTTAATTAACAAGTGAGCTACCATTAAGGTCAAAACCCTCCAACTAAAAGGACTCAGATTGTGCGTATCAGGTTCAAATTCATATTTTTCGACATTCTGAACTGCAAAAGAAACTTCGGCTCCAAACAGCACAATTAACCAGCTCATTTGTAACCATATTAAGAATAATGGTAAAGCCGCAAAGCTACCATAAATAGCATTATATTTTGAAACTCCAACCTGAAAATGAATATAAACCCATTGTATAAGTACGAATATTGTACCCGATATAATACCTGCCACAAAAGCTGATTTAAAGTTTACCTTCGTGTTAGGCATCACCATAAATACCATAGTTAAAAGTAACCATATAAGTACATAAGGAATTAATTTTACAAAAAAGAAAATTAAAGGCCCTATCATACTAAGAAATGTTATTTCAGAAGTTAATTGTTCAATTTGTGTTGTAATAAAAACGGTAGCACTACTTGATGCTACTAAAAGAATAGGTGCTACTATCAGCATTGATATATAATCACTAAATTTTCTGAACCAGTTTCTTCCTTCTCTGATTTGCCATATAGCATTAAATGAACTTTCAATGTTGGAAAAAACTTTCATTACCGACCAAAATAATATAATTGCGCCTATTCCGGCAATAAGTCCACCTTTTGTATTTTCAAGAAAGGAGTTTGCAAATTTTATAATCCACTCCAGAACCTCCTGTTGACCTGTAAGTTGTTCGTTTAAATACCTGGTTAAATGTTTATCAATCCCAACCATTTTTGATATTCCGAATGCCATAGCTGCCACGGGCACAACCGATAACATGGAATAAAAAGTTAAAGCTGACGATCGCAAACTAACTTTATCTTCATCATATCCGCGAAAAGCAAGAAGTAAAATACGCAACTGTTTATACAAGAAGATTTTGTATTTAGGCATATTTCTTAACGGAATACGCCACACATCAATCTTTAGAAAATTTAATACTTTTTTAAGCATAACAATAATTTGGTATTATATTTGAGTATAAAAATACTAATTTCCTGACTTTAAAACCTAATCGAATAATAGATTAACAAAAAGTTTAATCAAATAAAATTGAATCTCTGTATATTAATTGGAATTTCATTTCTAAATTTCATAACTTGACATAATTCGCATAATGTAAAATAATTTTCTACTTTTTTATTTAATGTACCACATAAATTAAATTGCTATGAAAAAATATTTACTTATCATAATTGCATTAATGGCTGCTTTTCAGTTAAAGGCACAATATCCTGTACAAGTTGGAACTCCTGAAAGTGGGGGCGTTATTCTACCTTACGACAATCAATTTGATTATAACTGGTGCGCAACAATTTATCCTCAGGATGAAATTAATGCACGTGGTAATATAGTAAAAGTATTCTTGGATGTTTCGAGTATTACACTCGGTCTCGAGGTAGCCAATAATCAAAAAATATTTATGGCTCTGACCACAGATGTAGAATTTACAAATGCCGGATATCCTGATACAACAACTATGACTGAAGTTTTCGACGGCAACATTAATTATTTTACACCGGGAGGGCCTGAAGATCCAGATGAGATTGTCCTTACAACACCATTTGCATATAACAATACTGATAATCTGATTATTCATTACGAAAACCGAGATGGTACAAAAGTATCGACACTTCAGGAAGCACAAATTAACTTTTCAGATAATTCCTCATCGCTGAATGTTTGCAAATATAAATCACAAGATCTAAGCTTTCCCAATATATCAGGGACATTAACCAATAAAATGCCTATAATTTATCTGGGTTTCGATTCAGGACTCGATGCCGGTGTGAGTAAAGTCAATGATAATAAAGACTTTTTATTGCCCGGAAATCACAACTTAACTATTAATTTCAGGAATTATAGCGGCGACACCATTATAAGTATTAATGTTGAATGGAAACTTAATGGTGTTCTGCAAACTGCTATTCCGTGGACAGGAACTCTTTATACAGGACAAGAATCCACCAATATAAATTTACTTAGCAATTATGATTTTGCACCTGGCAACTATACAATTAAAGCATGGACAGTCAATCCTAATTCAGGAACTGACGAATTAAATACTAACGATACCCTTACTAAAACAATTGTAGTAGCAGATTATA
>DAOWML010000198.1 GCA_030643125.1 Bacteroidales bacterium | reverse complement strand
TCCTGATATGGTTCCATCTCATTTACAACCTGGTACAGCATTTCTCGATTCTCAATTTCCTTAACTATATTGTCTAATCCTTTATTTACAAGTTGATGAAACTGATCTTCTTTAATATTAATTGCATTATCAATCCAGTATGCCTGAACCAATATCAAACATATTAGAGTAAATGATAAAATAATAGTTATTATCCAAAGTGATCTTTTTTGCATATCAGTACAAATATAAATGCTTGATTCGTTCTAAATGAATTATTTAACATTATTTAACATAGGTTTAAATAACTTAACCAATGTATGCAATACTTTTGTCCATGACAATTACAAGAATGCAAGAAAAATTGTCACATAGGTTTATATTTTAGGGTTACGGGAAGAGAGACGATGTCTCTCTTTTCTATTTTAAAAGAAATTTAAAATATGAACACCTTATTCAGTCTGCCAGGTAAGTCGTCAATTAAAAAAGCAGTAATAATAATATCAATCTTTTTTAATCTTGATAATAACTCATTTAAAACAGTTGTATCCTGGGAACCCGAAATACGAAGTACAAAATCAATATTTTTCATTTCCGATATAAGAAATCCTTTTTCAGATTTATTAGAAATTAGATTATAATTAATATAATTATTTTCATCATCATAATTATACATTGAATAATTAATATGGATTTTGTGTTTAGGATGATTCACAGATAAATCTTCAACTTTTACTAAACCCAATTCAATAGATTTATTTATTGCCCAACTCAACCTGTAATCATTCTCATGTGAAGCTATCCCAATTAAACTAAAATCGCTTTCAAACTCAAATGTTAATTTATGAATCTTTTTCTTCGCAACCATCTGATTTATATTCTGTAATAAAAATAAGACTATTTAACCATTAAATCTAATGAAGATTAAAAATGTTATGATGAAAAAACGGGAAAATCCACTGTATTATTCAAGGCTTCTTTGGATGCATTTTGTTGAGCTTCTTTTTTTGCTAATCCTTTACCCTGACCCAGAATTTGATCGTCTACTTTTATCGTTGACGTAAAAGATAAATTATTTTGTTCAGTGCTTTCAACTTCTTCGTCTTCAAATATAATTTCAATTTTATTTTTCTGAGCCCATTCTATAATCTGGCTTTTATAATCGGAATCTGTTATAGCAAGTTCTTTAAGGTCGATATTTTTATTAATTATCTTATTTATTACAAATTCCTTAGTTTTTTCATATCCTTTGTCGACATAAATAGCGCCAATAAGTGCTTCTAATGCATTACCATAAATATTTCTTGTATCATTTATATTGTTTTGAGAAACAACATGAAATTGCAAACCTATATTTAATGCTATTTCATTAAGTTGCTCACGACTTACTATCCTTGCTCTCATTTTTGTTAAAAAACCTTCTTTCTTATATGGAAAATAAGTGTATAAGAAATCGGCAACAATGGATGCAAGTATGGCATCGCCTAAGAATTCTAATCGCTCATTATTGAGCGATCTTGTTCTGTCTATGTTTCTTGAAGCTGATTTATGTGTAAACGCAATTTGAAATACCTGCAAATTTGAAGGATAAATTCCAGTAAGCCGAAAAATCAGTTTATAAAATTTCTTGCTTTTTGAAAAATAATATTTTACAGGAGGTATACCTTTTAACACAAAAAGATGTTATTCTGAATATTTTTTTACAATAATTGAAGCATTATGACCACCAAAGCCAAATGTATTACTTAAAGCAACTTTAACTTCTCTTTTTTGAGCTTTATGTAAAGTTAAATTCAATTTACTATCAATATCAGGATCTTGCTCATGGTGATTAATTGTAGGAGGAATAACTCCATTTTGAATTGCACAAATAACTGCTAAAGTTTCAACTGCACCAGCCGCACCTAAAAGATGACCAGTCATTGATTTAGTAGCACTTATGTTCATTTTATATGCATGATCACCAAATACATCCTTAATACCAAATAGTTCTGCAGTATCACCTCTTGGTGTAGCAGTTCCATGTACATTGATATAATCAATTTCCTCGGGTTTCATATTGGCATCTTCAAGTGCATTTTTCATCACATTCATAGCACCTAAGCCTTCAGGATGCGGAGCAGTAAGATGATGAGCATCAGCAGACATTCCTCCACCCGCAACTTCAGCATAAATTTTTGCTCCGCGTTTTTTGGCATGTTCTAATTCTTCGAAAATTAATGCTGCTCCACCTTCAGCCATAACGAATCCATCACGAGTGTTACAGAAAGGCCGTGATGCTGTCTTATATTCATCGTTTTTTGTTGAAATAGCTTGCATTGAACCAAAACCACCAAGGCCTGCTTCATTAACTGAAGCTTCAGAGCCTCCGGTAATAAAGATATCGGCTTTTCCCAACCGAATATACGTTAATGCATCTATCATTGCATTAGTTGATGATGCGCATGCAGATACAGTTGTAAAGTTTGGACCACGAAAATTATATTTCATAGATATATGCCCGGCAGCAATATCAGCAATCATTTTTGGAATAAAAAATGGACTAAATCGCGGTGTACCATCCCCATTAGCATAACTTCTTATTTCTTCCAAAAAGGTCTTAAGTCCACCAATTCCTGAACCCCAAATAACCCCAGCTCTGTCATGATTGTTTGCTTCCATATCAATTTTTGAATCTTGAATAGCTTGTTCTGTAGCTACCAATGCAAATTGAGCAAAACGATCTAATTTTCTTGCTTCTTTTCTGTCGAAATGTTGATTTGGGTCGTAGTTTTTTACTTCACAAGCAAATCTTGTTTTAAATTTAGATGCGTCAAACCGAGTAATAAGGTCTGAACCACTTACTCCATTCATTAAATTTTTCCAATATTCTTCAACATTGTTACCTATCGGGGTAATTGCTCCAAGGCCTGTAATTACAACACGTTTGAATTCCATAACAAATAAAATTTAAAACAAGATTTAATGATATTAAAAATTACTTAGCGTGCTCTTCAATATATTTTGTAGCATCGCCAACAGTACCAATATTCTCAGCTTGATCATCAGGAATAGAAATATTGAATTCTTTTTCGAATTCCATAATTAACTCCACAGTGTCAAGAGAATCGGCACCTAAGTCGTTAGTAAAACTAGCTTCTTGTGTAACTTCATTTTCTTCAACTCCTAACTTATCAACGATAATAGCTTTTACTCTTGATGCAGTATCAGACATAATTTTAAGTTTTAATTAATAATTAAGTTTAATTTTTAATAGTGCAAAGAAATAGAATTAACTGTGATAAATCAAAAATATTTCTTTGTTTTTTGATGTAAAAATAGCTTTTTTTAGTTTTTAAAAGCCATTTTTGTATTAAATTTTTCAACAATTAAGTCTAATATGTAGACCTTACAAACTCATAACATTATATATATGAACAAAATAGCAATATTTGCATCGGGTTCTGGCACGAATGCCGAAAACATTATAAAGTTTTTCAAAGAAAACAAAAAAATTGAAATCTCCTTAATTTTTTCGAATAATAAAAATGCAACCGTAATTCAAAGAGCTGTTAATCATGGTATTCAACATCATATTTTTTCCCGACCGGATTTTTACGATACCCAAAAAATTCTAAGTATTTTAAAAGAAAACAAAACTGACTTTATAGTACTCGCTGGATTTATGTGGCTTATCCCGGAATATTTAATTGATGCTTATCCAAATAAAATAATCAATATTCATCCTGCTTTGTTACCAAAATATGGTGGGAAAGGTATGTATGGAATGAAAGTTCATGAAGCAGTTGTAGAAAATAGGGATACTGAGTCTGGCATAAGCATACATTATGTAAATAAAGATTACGATAAAGGGAATATTATATTTCAGGCAAAATGTAATGTTTTACCTGATGATACGGCTGATGATGTGGCAAAAAAAGTACACGAACTTGAGTACGCGCACTTTCCGAAAGTTATTGAAAAATTTCTTTCAGATCAAAAATCGTAATATTTTCGACCTAAATTAAAGTTAAGGCCAAAGTTAAAAATAAAATTCGGGTGATCATATGTTAATTCTTGATCTCCTATAGGTATTGAAAATCCAAACTGAACTATAAATTTAACATATTTATAACCAATTTTAGAGGTTATTACAGGTTCATAAAATGTATTATATGTTGTTTCAGAACTTGACACTAAACGTTCCATCTGTACCAGCACTATACGAGGAGAAAAACTGCCATCAAAAATTTTATTGGAAATACCTATTCCGGGTTGAATAAAATACCGATTATATCTTACATTTGTTATTTCATCAACAAATCCGTTTTCGAAATATCCCTGAGTTTTACCAAATCCATATCCTCCAAAAACTTCATATCTATACTTATTTCTAAATTTATCATAATAACCCATTCCTGCTTCTAAAAAAGAATGCTCATGAAAACTTGAAGGAGCATCATTCTTTTCTTTTCCATAACTTCCGTTTATCATTATTCCAAAATGATCCGTCAAAGCTAATGCTGTTTGAGCATCAAAATTAGTAATTGAGACTTCAGATTCTGCGTCTGGGCTTTCTTTACCTGCTGCAATTGTAATCTGAAACTCGCCTTGATTACTAAACATAGGAGAGTTTACCATATTAGGAATATACTCGGGACTACAAGAAACAAAAATGAGAATCAATGCAAGAAGATTTATTGCCTTCTTTATGAATTGTTTTAAAGTTTTATATTTTCTCATAATCGATTAGGCTGAATAAATAACAAGGTTAACGAAACATAACAAGCAAATAATAAACAAAATTATGAATCTTTATTATTTAGTCGATCCTGAAAAACCCCTAATTTTTAAAACTTCACATACGCAAGATCTTTAGTGTAATAAATTAAGCTTGTAATAAATTTGACAAAATTAATTGCTTC